>JAAAOB010000157.1 GCA_009909035.1 Bacteroidota bacterium | reverse complement strand
AAAGGTACAGCCATAGTGCTTCAGTACCTTATCCAGGTCGGTATAGCAATTTTTCATCTGTTGGAGTAAATCACCTGCCGCCGTGGGTTCACCTTCATCATTCATGCTGACTGCGCCGGATACTTTGATACTGTTTCCAATCTTTACAGCATGGGAGTATCCGTAGGCTTTTTCGATTTCAGGTCTGAGGTTGAAATACTGTGGTTTCTGTACACTCATAATTGTTCAGGGATTTCGATTCTTATTTAACGGAAATGTAGTATCAATCTCTCTTAGAGTGTTAGGACAAACCGATCAAAGGTTTGGACTATTTAAACATAATTGATGACCTGTATTGGAGAGCTAACTTTGAAAAGCCTGTATCGACTTATAAATGGAATGAAACTGCATACCTTTTCTGAAATATCTTCTCAAATGCGCCGCGAGTCCAAACATTTGTGCGATAAGTACAAGTATTTCACATTGTGAAAAAGTAGCTTTCTGATGGAAATCGAGACGATACCCAATAAAGCTGTCACATGATGAAATCATCCAAATCAGCACACCCCCTACACAAAAAAAGGAGGGGCTGGGGGTGTCAGCACTTTTGATGAGCTTCGATTAAAATTAGAATTAAGGATCGAACTGGACTTTCTAAACATCCAACTAAAAACACACGGTCATGATAAAATATAACTGTCACCTAACGATGCTTTTACTATTCACAACAGCAATGATGGTTGCTGCCTGTGGAAACTCAGGAGGTGAAAACAGAATGGAATCGCCTGATAGCGATAATATATCGATGGCACAGGAAGCAGGCCATCCGCAGGAAAGCCAGCATGTTGTCGAGTACGCTGCACTGGACTATGTCTTTGCCGGCCCATCTGAAATTCCCTCCGGCTGGACCACCTTTCGTATGCCGAACCAGGGCGAGGAGCATCATGTCATGATTCTCATTGAGCTGCCCGAAGGAGTTTCATACTCGGAGTATAACGAAGCAAGAGAGCGGCGCGCAACATCGGGCGAATCGCCTGATTGGTGGGGTGATCAGGTGGTAATGGGCGGCCCTGCAGCACTTGCTCCCGGCATGACTGGTCAAACATCGGTACTACTCGATCCGGGTGAGTACGCGATGATCTGCCCGGTTCAGACCGCTGACGGAACGCAACACAGCGAACTTGGTATGATGCGTCCACTAACGGTCACGGAAGAAGAGTCCGGTGCCTCTGAGCCGGAAGCGGACATCACCATGACGCTCAGTGGCCACGAATTCGATATGGATGGGGTAATTACTGAGGGACGTCACACCATTCGAGTCAGGTTCGAAAATCAGCCCGAGGGCAAGCCGCATGATGTACACCTCGCGCGGCTCGGGACGAATCAGACAGTCGAGGATTTTACCACGGCAATGGAGTCCCTTGACTTAACCGGCTCCGACTTTTACTTCATCGGCGGTGCGGAGGACATGCCCGAGGGTTACACCGCCTACTTTACCGCAGACTTTGAGCCGGGGCGGTACGCGTTCTGGTGTCATTACCACTCCGGAGACGGAATGGTGGAGGAGTTCATCGTCGAGCCGTTGTAGTGTTAAGTCAAGCATATGAAATGGCGGGTGATGTGGTTAAATCAAATTGCTTATGGTTCGTTTTTGGTGTAATTTTGCATCAAAACAAACATTTATGGCAAGACTAAGCATATCTCTTACGAAACCAAATGATAAGTGGTTAAAAGCACAAGTCAAGAGTGAAGAATATTCCAGCAAAAGCGAACTTGTGAATGATTTGATCAGACAGGCCCGTAAACAACAAGTCCAAGTTGATTGGATCAGAGCAAAACTAAACAGATCTGAGGCCGGCGGATTTACTGATGAATCGAAAGAACAAATCTTAAAACAGTCAAAGTCATTACTTAATGGCTAACTACCGGTTAAGTAATGAAGCAAAGAAAGACTTGATTAGAATTCATCAGTACGGAGTCGAAAAGTTTGGAATAACCCAGGCTGATGAATACTTCTTCGCGTTTTTTGAGCATTTTGAAATAATCGCTCAACGACCATTTTCTTTTGAATCAGTCGATTATATAAAAGACGGATACAGACGATCTGTTTGCGGGGTTGACAGCATATACTTCAGAATAGTGAATGATACAGTTGAAATAATGGCGATTATTGGAAAACAAGACCTCAATAATATTTCGTAATCGTTTCAGCAGTATTTTCAAAATCGTTTAAAGCGATTCAGGCATTACAAAATCCCTGAAGTTATACCGGTGAATGCCATGCACCTCTTGAGAGTAGTTTTTTGTGAAGGTCTTTGGAAACCTGATACTCCTTTTGGATTCCATTTAAACTCATAGCCGGAGTGATCACTGCCTGATACCTCCACAGAATCCATTTTAGTTATAACTTGACAGGATAATAATCCCGTTTGGTTATAACTTTACGGGAATACACAACAGTATTGCCCTCTGCATTTCAGTCTTGCTCTTGCAGAGCGTTCTTCGTGGGCCTTCATGTACTGGCACCTTTCGGCCGGCTGGCGAATCCCTTTGGGACGTGGTTTAAAAACGGATTTAAAATCTGCCCGCATTCAGAATGGATGGCCACACCCGCAAGGGATCCCTACTATGAGTAGAAGTCTCGCCTGCGTGCAATAGCATTCCATTGCGCGACATACCTTCAAGGTAGGCATCAACACTCTCCCCTTGAGGGGAGTGCCGAAGCGGAGCGGAGGCGAGGGGTGTCAGGCTATGCGCCCAAACTCATCGTCCGAACCCATCAAAGCGAAAAATCCATAACCATCGAAATAGAAGACAACGGCCCGGGCATTCCTGACGAGATGAAAGATAAGATCATGCAGCCGTTTTTTACCACAAAGAAAGGAACGGAAGGTGCTGGGTTGGGCCTTTCTATCACCAACGACATCATCAAAGCTCATGGTGGAGAGATGGGCATCCGGTCTGAAGAAGGCATGAATACGTTATTTATCATCAAATTAACGAAATAAAGAGTATTATGAGCAACAGGATGAAGCTTTTGGTAGTGGATGACGAACGGGATGTAGAGATGCTGTTTCGTCAAAAATTTCGAAAAGAGACACGCCAAGGCGTGCTCGATTTGGTATTTGCCTTTTCAGGCCGGGAAGCGATCGATATATTAAAGAGTAATGAACCGCCGGAAATCATGTATATTTTCTCCGATATCAACATGCCGGGTATGTCGGGTCTGGAGTTGTTACGGACCGTAAAGAAGAAATTTCCTGAAATCAAGGTGAGCATGATTTCAGCCTATGGCGACAGGGAAAACTACGACCGTGCAATGGAGTCGGGTGCAAAGGAATTTTTCACCAAACCGATCGACTTCAGCTCACTGAAAGACGAGATTTTAAAAATAATTTAAACACTACGCAGGCAACACCTATGAGCAGAGCGGACCATAAAATTTTAGTTGTGGATGATGAACCGGACCTTCAAATGCTGATGTTGCAGAAATTCAGAAGGCAGGTGAAATCAAAAGAGTATGAGTTTCTGTTTGCTGAGAATGGGGCCGAGGCTCTCGATGTAGTTGCTGATCATTCAGACCTGTCGTTGATTCTCAGCGACATCAATATGCCAAAAATGGATGGCCTGACGCTTTTGAATGAACTCCGGAAACTGGAGCGAACAGATTTGAAAACGGTGATGGTGTCGGCATATGGTGATATGGAAAATATCCGAACGGCAATGAACCGCGGGGCCTACGATTTTGTAACCAAACCAATCGATTTCAAAGACCTGGAAACAACCATTGAAAAGACGATTCATGAAATTAAACAGCACCTAAAATCGAAAGAGATTGAAGAGCAGCTCGAAGCGCTTAATTACGATCTCGATATGGCGGCCCGTATCCAAAAAAAAATCCTGGACCAGGATTTTCCCGTTTTTCCGGACGACAAACGGTTTGATATTTTTGCAAACATGATTGCTGCAAAACACGTAGGCGGCGATTTCTATGATTTTTTCAAATTCGATGAGGATCACCTGGTGTTTTTTATCGGAGACGTGGCCGGGAAAGGGATGCCGGCTGCAATTTATATGGCTGTCTGCCGGACGATGTTAAAAGCGATCGGCTCAGAGGTTTCAAACCCGGCAGAGTGTATCGAAAAGGTAAATAACATGCTGATCCCGGAAAGTGATATTTCGACATTCGTTACTGTTTTTTACGGCGTGTTAAATGTAAAAACCGGTCAGCTGCAGTTTTGTAATGGCGGCCATAACCTTCCCTACCTGCAGTCGGAGGATGGCACCGTCGAAGAACTGGAAAACGTGGGGGGACTCTTGCTGGGTAAGTTTGAAGGGGCATCTTATGAAATGGGAGACAGACAGCTGAAACCGGGCGATACAATCCTGACCTTTACAGATGGCGTAACCGAAGCTGCAGCTGAAGACGGGTCATTTTTTGATGAGGAACGGGTGGAAAAATTTCTTGAAAGCCATCCCGGCCGTTCAACGCAAAACCTGGTGAAAGGCCTATTCCTGGATGTAATGAAATTTACGGGGGCAGCTGAACAATCCGATGATATCACCGTCCTGGCCATACAGTATCCCGAAACATCGCAAAGTGGTGCCTGATGCAAGCCGGATATTACGCCACTGTAGATCAGACGCATTTTCAAACGTAGCGGATAAACCCCGGATTGCGCAGCAGAAGTCGTGATTTCGTTAGTTTTAATCGCATACCCGACCATACAATTTTATAGTGTGTAAATTACTTTTGAAGAAACTGATAAGAACAGAAAAATTGTACTCTATTGTTAGACGATTATAACGGATAATTTTATTAAATAAAGCCTGAAACTACTTATAATAAGATAGAATTATCATTCAATAATACACCTTAAAAATAGAGCAAGAGGAAAGTTATGAAAGCAAGTGCTACACGAATACTGTCGGTTCTTTTTTTTGCAGCCCTTTTTTACATGGCTGCCTGCGACAACAGTACCAATACGGATCTTGAAGAAACATTGGCTCCATACCTGGAGCTTGAAGCTATAGAGGGAGCGTCAAACACAACACTTACCATTCAAAAAGGGGAAGATGCGGGACTTGACAGCTATTTTGCTTTTGATGTGAGCAATGTTGAGAATAATGGAATTATTTCTGAAGGCTTAGTGGAAGGATGGTGCCTTGAGTGGAATAAGCCAATTGACTCAAACAACGATCGTCATGACGGTATCGAATCGTATTCCACGTTTGGAAGCGACACTTGGAAGCCTGTAAACTATTTGATGTCGATCAAGGATCAACTGAAAGAAGAGGATCCCAGCCTGACATACCGGGAAATCCAGGTGGCAATCTGGTCACTGATTGATGTTCCAGAATTTAACGTAGACGAAGTCCTTGCAGAAGGCAACATGCCATCCCGCATGATGAGTGACGGTGAGCCCAACTTTAGTGTATCAAAGGTGAAAGAGATTGTTGATCATGTCAGAACCAATTCTGATGCATTCACGTACTCCGGGAATTCTCCATACATGGTTTTTGCCCGAACAGACGATGACAGCCAAAATGGCGGCTTTGTTCCATGTGAAGGCGATCCGGAGCAGTGCGAGGGGTATGTATCGATCTCAGGATCCGTTTACGTTGATGGGAATTCAAACGAGGTGAAAAATTCAAGTGAATCGGGGATTCTAAATACAACCGTTCGATTGACGGATGAAGAAGGAACAGGCCATTACATTCAAACAGATGAAAATGGAATGTACTCTTTTGTAGTGCAAACGGGAGATCAGGAAAAAACATTTACGCTCGAAGTTCCCGAACAGACAGAAGAGACAGAGGATTTCAATGAAGGATTGTTTGACTCGCACTTTTCCACAACCCCAACAACCGGCGTCACCGTAACGGCAAGTACTGAAGATGTTACCGGGGTAAATTTTGGGTTTGAGCCAAAAGTCGGAGATTTAATTGAGAAGTTTAATACCGGTGAAATAGCAACAAATACGGAGCCCAGGATATTTTGGGTTAAGCAATTAATCATCGGGTTGGCATCAGAAATTTTAGGGTTTACGATCGATACGGAAGTTCCGAATGATGTTCTGAATGAGCATCTCCTGGATATCGAAGATTTACTGCTCGAGGAGCCGTTTATATTTCCTGAGAACAAAATTTATTCAGCCCTTTTAATCATTTTAAAAGACGATACAGACCAGGAACAGTTACTTTCCCAGCTTCTGACGGCTGAGCTCAACCTGGTAAGCGGCAGGGGGTCAGCAACACCTGAACTTGACCTTGCCATCATGGCTTTTGGGGAATCTGCTGCAGCAGAATTTAACGGCAGTGGTGCAGAATTGAGGGCAGGTATGACTCTTGAAGAAAATGTGCCTGTTTCAATGTCGGAGTTTGATTCAATACGAACGGAAGAGGATGCCAAAGCACTGTTGAGTAAAATCATAAAATCCAACTCTATAACAACAGAGCCTATGCCTTCAACATCATCTGTGGCGCTCGATGATGCGGAACCTCTGCTGCGTTCGTTTAATTTATCTGGCGGTGGCGGCGGTTCAGTAGGTCCGGCTGAATAGCCCTGAGGCTGAAATCTGGTAACATATCGAAGGGCTGGTTATGAGAATTTGCATACTTACATTCCTGTTTCTCATGTTGATGCAGGTTTGTACAGCAGGAGCTCAAAACCTGTCCTTTACTCATTATACTCCGGAACGGGAGCTGAATCCCCTTCCGTCTGCCGAAGTTCACTACGTCTACCAGGATACCGTTGGGTATATCTGGTTTGCAGTCTACTCTTCCGGGCTGGTCCGCTACAACGGCACCACAATGCAAACCTACAATATGGCCGATGGCCTTCGGGACCTGACGGTCTGGGAAATGACCGAAGATTCAAAAGGACGGCTGTGGGTAACATCGAATGCCGGCCTGGTTGCGTCTAAAAAACCATTGAAAGAGTACGAAACCGGAGAGGCTGTGACGTTTGTCGATAAGATTGGAGGCGTGGATCTTCTGAACCGGTCGGTCAATCACAACAGGATGGCCCTGGATCGTAAGGAGAGGCTATGGGTGGGTACAGACAATATCGGAGTTGTCCGTTACGAATACGATGAATCCGGCGCCCTGTCAGCAGATACCGTATCCACAGGTGCAGCCGAGGAAACAGTTCAGCCACCTGTTCGTGCTGTTGAAGCAGCGGCAGATGGAGGGGTTTGGGTTGCACTGACCGCAGGCAATCTCCTCTATTTTGATGAAAATGAACGGGTCTCAGCCTACAATACCGGAAGCAGCATAAGCACGAGCTCTTTATATACAGATGACGATGGAAACCTCTGGGGCGGAGAGATGGAAGGGCGTGTATGGCTGATGACGGCCGACGGAAGCCCCGGACGCCGGCAATTTGAGGTTGTAGACCTCTCGATGTCCAGTAACATTTCGGATATTACCTCTGATGATGCGGGAAATATATGGATTTCCAGTGAAGGGGAGGGGATTCGTAAAATTGCATCAGATAATCAAAATGTGACCGAAAGTATAGAGAGAAAAAATGGTCTCCTCGGCAATATTGTGTTTAATGTGTTTGAGGATCGGGAGAAAAATATTTGGATTGCACAATCTGGCGGTGCCTCTAAGCTGAGATATAATTACCCGGCGTTTAAAAACATCACAGCGATATCTTACACCGGTGAACAGCCCATCTTGCCCGGTTCGTCGGTAGGTAGCGTTCTCTACTCCTCAAATAGCACGCTCCCCTGCCGGTTCTATGCCGGCACATCCCAGGGAGGAGTGGCTTGTATCAGCGAACAATTTGAATCTCAAAGCATAAGCCAGGAGGATGGACTGCCGAACAACTGGATAAATGGCCTTGAAATGGACACGTCCGGCAGGCTCTGGATCGGTGCTACAAGAGGACTCAGCAGCGTATCAGCAGAAAGCCTGTTTCCGGTGAGTGGTGCTGAGTCTACCCGCACCCTAAACCTGATGGGGCGGGGGAGCGTGCTGTCGACATACCGCACCGCAAGTATCCTCGCCGCTGAATCGTTGCGTATACCCGACACGTCGTCAGCTCCCGGATCTGCTGAAAGCCTCTGGTTCCCGGGGTATCATGCGGTCTGGGTTGTTGTGAGGGATCAACTATACATGATGGACGATTTATTTGGTCTCCCCGCTGTAATCTATCACTCAGCAGCATTTGATGGCGAAGGCTATCTCTGGCTTGGAACGCGTGATAGAGGAATCTACCGTTCAACCGAACCTTTTACACTGCAGCTTTTAACTGAAGTAATAGAAACCGGGAACGACCGGCGTCTGTTCGAGCCCTGGTGGACAACCGAAAATGGGGCACCATCAAACCAAATAGACAAGATGCTCTGGGCAAACGACCTGATGTGGGTTGGAACATCTTCCGGGTTGACGGCACTGGAGGCAAACACCCTGGAGAAGCGACGTGAGATTACAACAGAAGATGGATTACTTGCCAATAACGCAATAAGCTTTGATGTGTCTCCCATCACAGGATCAATATGGGCCGGTACGAACCAGGGACTCGCCGAAATTGACCCGGAAACAGGATCGGTATTGCGGACCGTAACTCGCCAGGATGGCCTGGTAGATAACGAGGTGTGGTTTTACGGATCAGTTGATATCAACGATGAGGGGCAGGTTGTGTTCGGCACGGCAAAAGGAGTTTCGATTTATGATCCATCAAAAGATTACCGCAACGATGAACCGCCCATTGTACGAATTGAACGCGTGGAAATGGACAACGAACAGGGCGAGCGCAACCAGTTTACGTTTGAATATGCTGCCCTGAGCTTCGGTAATGAAAGAGGGCTTCGCTATCAAACCCGGTTGGTTGGCTTCAATGATGACTGGTCGCAGCTGAAGCGTGATACACGAATTAACTATACAAATTTATCGGCCATCTTTCTGCCAAAAGAGTATACATTCGAAGTCCGTGCGATCAATGAAAGTAAAATTTCATCGGGTCAGCCGGCGCAGTACTCGTTTCTTGTGTCTCCCCCGTCGTATTTAACATGGTGGGCATTTTTGGGATATCTAATCATCCTATCCCTGGGTGTTTTTGCCGTGGATCGATTTCAACGTGCACGCCTGCTGAAAAAAGAGCGCGAAGCGGCCCACCTGCGGGAGACAGAACTGAAAGCGGAGGCGGCAATTGCACGGTCAAAAGTTGCGGAGGTACAGGCCAAGGCACTGCAGGCTGAAAACGATTTAAAAGTTGCAGAACTGGAGAAAGCCCGGGAGCTTGAGTCGGCGTATCATGAGCTGAAAAACACTCAAAACAGGCTGATTCAGGCTGAAAAAATGGCCTCACTTGGACGCTTATCCACAGGTATAGCCCATGAAATTAAAAACCCACTTAACTTCATCAATAACTTTTCTGAAGTATCCAGGGAGCTTGTGGATGAACTAAAGGTGGCAATTGAAGAGAATGACCAGGAGGAGATCGATTATATCCTGAAGAATCTTTCGTTCAACACGGAAAAGATTGATGAACATGGAAAACGGGCCGACTCAATTGTGCGCTCGATGATGCAGCATTCTCGGGGCGGCGGCGGTGATTTCGAAGAGACGGAGCTGAATCCACTCATCCGGAAATATGTAGACCTGGCCTACCACGGAAAGAAATCACAACTGAAAAACCTGGATGTAAAGATCCACACCCGGCTGGCCGATTCGATTGGTAATGTAACCCTCATCCCCCAAAAAATTGGGCAGGTGCTTCAAAATTTAGTCGAAAACGCGATCGATTCCACCCGTGAACAGGCTGCCGGAAGCATAGAGGAGTATCATCCCGAAATCCTGGTTAAAAGCCGACAAGCCGGGGATTATGTGGAAATACGTGTTGAAGATAATGGCCCCGGCATACCCGCACATGTTGAGGAAAAAATATTTGAGCCGTTTTACACTACCAAACCGACCGGTGAGGGAACCGGCCTTGGACTAAGCCTGAGTTACGATTTCATAACTCACATCCACAACGGCAAGCTGGAGCTGGGAGAGTCGGAACTGGGCGGAGCTGCATTTGTAATATCACTGCCTGCAAACCAGGTTGACGTGAAGGGTAAGGGTTAAATTACCCGGTGTGGATCGTTTAGGATATCGACATGTTTACCTGCTGCGCTGTCTGTAAAACCGGCGCCCACGACGGGGTCAACGAAGGGCAGGATGACTTTAACCTTCTCATCTGAATTCGATTCATAAAAAAGGGCAAATACGACCAGACGAAGGCCTAAACGACCTGCCCCTTTGCTCCATTATGTTTTTAGCGGATCACTCCTCCGACTGATACGCCTCAATAGCCTCATCGAGAGACCTGAAGTGATTGAACACTGTGATGAGTTTTGTGACAATCAGCAAGCTTTCAATACGATCGGAGGCATTGCATATTTTGAAATCACCGCCGGCGTTTCGAAGGCTCGTCAGGGCTGTGATAAGAATACCAAGGCCGGAGGAATTCATAAACTTCACCTTACTCAGGTCACCCACAACATTTGTCTTCTCATCATCAATTAGTTTTTTGATTTCGTCATGGAACTCGGCCGCTGACGGACCACCCATCACGTTCCCTTTAAATGTGATAATGACGGTATTGTATTTCTCAGAGATTGAATATTTCATAATAATCAATTAGTTGTTTATGGTTCGCAAAGTAAGAAAATCTGTATCGCAATGAAGAAAGGGGGGTCTCCCTTGCCTGCTGATGCGTTCACCAGATGTTTTGCCACGGTTGGATTCCCGCATGGTTACGAAGGATCTCTATTGAAAACCGGCCATTCGCGACCGGCGGTTGCTATAACGGACTCCCCGGGATTTGTCCATAGTTGACAGAACAATAAGCTTCCGTATAGATACAAATATTTTTGGAGAAATGTATGGTTTTCTGTGGCTTCAGGACTCTCAATGCCCATGTTTGTTATCCATAGATAAATCACTGAAGAGGGCACAATTTGCTTGATTCTTCATTTGATGTACGGTTTTTCTGAACTCTCCGCCAATTGAGCTGAATTACCCCTGGCGGGCAATCATTTCTTTCGCTGCATCCATTCCGAGTTTGGTCCTGCGACGATCCGGAGTTTGTTCCAGCTGCCGGCTGTAGGCGTTTAACGCTTCATTGTGCCGGCCCATCTCCAATAGCACATCACCCAAAAGCTCTAATGACGGTTTTATAATAGTTGGCGGGCCAAAGCCAACAGGAAGGTTTGATTCGGCCCGGGCAGCCTCGCGCAGTAGCTCTATCCCCACTGTTTCATCTCCGGATTGTAAGTGAAGAAGTCCCTCCAGCTGTTTCACCCGGATGAACCGTTCATCGCTTTCGGGAGTCTCCTTTACGTCGGCCAGGTATGTACGAGCCTGCTCTATGTTGCCGAGGTTGAGTGCTGCAAAAGCTGATGTATAGGTGTAGTTCGCGGCACTGTTGGAATCGCGATCTACATCAGCACTCCATTTTGCAGCCGCGCCCCAGTTTTCGGTATCAATGACCTGGTGTCCTCTCATGATGGAGAAATGCCAGGTTTCGCTTGCCGACGGGGTGCCGCTGACTCGCTCATGGCAGGTGTCAAGTACATTTGCTGCACTTTCGGTATCACCGGTTTGAAGGTACCCGTACTGCAGCCACCAGGTGTAGTGTCCGCACACGGTGGGTTGTTCGCCCAGCTCGCGTTGCCTTGCAGTCTGAACATCACGGGCCACCACGTTGGCATCAATCACCTTTTCCCAGATTCCAAGGGCCAGGAAGATATGGGAGGTCATATGCTGTGCGTGTGCGGCATTCGGTGCAATTTCGGAGTAGGCACGTGCCATGGGCAGACCCAGGGGGGCGTGGACCGGGTCGTCAAACGAATGGATGAGGTAGTGGGCTGCCCCAGGGTGTTTCTGATTGGCATTCCAGACCTCGAAAAGTTCGGCCGCTGCCCGCATATAGATTCTAAAATCCCGCCCCTCATGTGCAGTTCCAAGAAGTGAAAGGCCATAAAAAGAGGTGATTTCGTGGTCATCAGGATATTTTTCATGAAGCTGAGCGAGATATTCCGAGTAGAGATCATCCCGGTCCTCCTTTGCTTTCCCCTTCGATTCCGGCGTGTTACCATACAAAGTCTCAATAGCCATCAGGTACTCTTTTTCCCGCTGTGTAGCTGCTTTTTGCTGACGTTCCTCCACGCTGGGTCCCAGTTTGTTCAGCACCTCCATAGCCGCGTCGCGATCCTGCTGCATCCAGATTGGGTGGTTGTGGGTCATCGCCTCGCCCCAATAGGCCAAAGCAAAGCCGGGATCAACCGATTGTGCCCGGCGGAAGGCGCGGGCCGCATCCGCGTACTCAAAATTGTGTAGAAACAGGACGCCCTCGTAGAAGTCGGTTTGTGCCGCTTCTTCTCCGGAATTCGGGAAATCGATCTCACCAAGCAGGTTGTTCTGGGCGGTGATGGAAGAAGCGAATATCAGCGAAAAGAGCAGAATCAGAGAAGTGAAGGGTATGTTTTTCATGGCAGTGAGGATTGATCATTATGGCGATGTGTGACTGAATATAATCAGAGTTTTGGATAACAAATAATGAGGGAACAGTCACAACTGTCCAAAACGTAAAAAAAGAATTTGAAAGAAGTTAGAAAACCTGAAAACGATCGGTTGTTCTTTTCGTTGATTATCTGCGAGAATAAGCGAATGTATCCGCGTAACACTGCGATAAATAAAAAGGGGATCTATTTTTGAGAAGCTCACAAATGGTTTGGGCAGTTCTGGGGAATATTCTGTTTTGTATTTAAGGAGACTCTTTTTATGAGATTTGTGAAGTGGGACCGACGGTGGTATTGAGCTCATGCTGTTTACTGAAGCGGGTACTCCGCATAGATCAAAATAGTGGAACCCTTAAGGCAATGAAACGCATTATCTTAATGAAGCGAGCAGATAGATGATACGAACATAAAAAAGGAGTCTGACACAGAGTATGGAACAACTGACGTTTGCAAACGGCGATCAAATGGACGCTATTGGATTGGGAACATGGAAATCGGATCCCGGGGTAGTAGGAGCAGCGGTAAAAGCGGCTATAAACGCAGGATATCGGCATATTGATTGTGCCGCAATTTATGGAAACGAGGCTGAAATCGGGCAAGCCCTGAGTGAGCTGTTGGCCGACCGGGTGGTTGACCGCAATGATCTCTGGATTACCTCAAAGCTCTGGAATACCGACCATAAACCAGCTGATGTAATACCGGCGCTGAAGAAGACGCTGAACGACCTGCAGCTTGAAACCCTGGATCTTTACCTGATGCACTGGCCGGTTGCCCTACGCCCGGATCTTGACGGGCTGCCTCAACATGATGGCGACTTTCTTTCGCCAAAAGAGGCTCCCCTCTCCGAAACCTGGGAAGCCATGCTGGAGGCAAAAGAGCTGGGGTTCATACGACATGCCGGGGTATCCAATTTCAGCACAAGAAAGCTGAAAGAGCTGATCTCGGATACCGGAAAAGCTCCCGAGATGAACCAGGTTGAACTGCACCCATATCTTCAGCAAAACAGCCTGCTGGAATTTTGTGAGCAGAATAGCGTGAAGGTGACGGCCTACTCACCGCTCGGCAGCAGCGACAGGCCCGAACAAATGAAGAAAGAGAATGAACCGTCACTACTGGAAAATGAAATAATCAATGCCATTGCAGAGAAGCACGCGGCCTCGCCGGCCCAGGTACTCATCAAATGGGCGGTAGAGAGACATACGGCCGTAATACCTAAATCAACCAATCCGGGCCGGATCAGGGAAAATATTGAAAGCGCCCGGATTCATCTCGATGAAGAGGATCATGCCAAAATTAAATCGCTTGAGAAACCGTATCGATACCTGGATGGTTCTGTGTTTGAGACGGATGGAGATATGTACAACGATATTTTTTGACGAGACGTAATCCGGTTCCGGGCCGCGCAGGTTTTCAGATCCCATACACGAAGCGTAATAGAGTGCCTGGTGCAATCAAAAAAGCTCACCATGCCTGTACAGGAACGGCGAAGGTATATTGAGAGGGATCAGTTGTGGGTGTTATAAACTGTTATGGACTCTTCGTCAAACAGCACGATTTGATACTCATTGTCAACGGGTTGATCCATTCCGGGAGAGTTTGGTGGCATGCCGGGTGCAGACAGGCCAATGGCATCCGGCCGCTCGGTGAGAAGCCGTTGAATATCCTCGATGGGTACATGACCCTCGATAACGTACCCGTCAACCACCGCTGTATGACACGACTGTAGTTGCCGCGGAACGCCTTTCTCCTCTTTCACCGGGTAGACATCGGAGAGTTTTTTGTTTGTTACGTCTGCACCGTGATCTTCAAGGTATTCCGCCCATTTTACGCAGCACTGGCACCCTTCGCTGTGATACATCGTTACCTCCTCTATCTCTTCAGCTTCTATCAGGGTAGCTCCATCTGCAGATGAGTTGGTCTGGAACATAAAGCCCCAGAAAATTACACTTGCCGCGATTAAACCAATACCGAGAGCATAAAATGTTTTGTTGGCCATAAAAGTCGTTTGTTGAATTCAAGTAAAGATAGCGATCTTCCGTTAGGAAAGTATGAATGGTAAGGAAAAAAGGATGATTGAACCGACATAATAATTTAACGAGGCATAACGCAGGAAGAATTAAAATCGTATAGAGATTAGCAAGAGATGTTTTTTTAAATTTATTGACGTTGAACTAATTCTGTGCAATCTTAGAATGTCAGAACGTAAGAAGGTATTAAATCAATCCACAGATTATGCTAAATAAACAGATTGAATCTCTATTGAACAAACAGATAAAGCATGAATTTGAGGCCGGCAACTGGTATCTCTCGATGTCGTCATGGGCGGATGTAAACGGATTTGAGGGTGCCGCACGGTTTTTTCTGGAACAGTCGAAAGAGGAGAATTTTCACGGAATGAAAATCTTTCATTTCGTCAACAACCGGGAGGGGCACGCGGTGGCTCCCTCTGTAACCGGACCGGATACGGAGTTTAACTCATATCGGCACCTGTTTGAGCGGTCGCTTGAGCTTGAGAA
>JAAAOB010000020.1 GCA_009909035.1 Bacteroidota bacterium | reverse complement strand
CGTAACGGCCGCCGTTAAGGTTGTCTTCCCGTGATCCACGTGGCCGATCGTACCGATGTTTACGTGCGGCTTGGTACGTTGAAATGTCTCCTTTGCCATGACTATATAATTTTAAGTATTGTGTTTAAGAGTTTAACCTGCAACCTGAAGAGCCGATAGTCGGAATTGAACCGACGACCCCTTCCTTACCATGGAAGTGCTCTACCTCTGAGCTATATCGGCTTATTTCAGAGAGCGGGCGACCGGAGTCGAACCGGCAACATTCACCTTGGAAGGGTGACACTCTACCAATTGAGTTACGCCCGCATTGTATCTTCAAAAAAATTCGTTAGTGGGGGGAGCAGGATTCGAACCTGCGAAGTCTTACGACAACAGATTTACAGTCTGCCCCAGTTGGCCGCTTTGGTATCCCCCCGTACGCGAGCCAGTGGCCGGATTCGAACCGACGACCGACGGTTTACAAAACCGTTGCTCTACCCCTGAGCTACACTGGCTAATCATTATGTCAAATATCCTTATTTCTATCAGTGTGGCCGGCTTCGAGCCGACAACCGACGGTTTATTCCGAATGCCTTCGGGACTCTACCTCTAAACTACACTGGCGAATGAATCACTATTTCGAACAATCTTTCGCTGGCACAAAAAGCTTATCAATACTGAAACTCATACCTGTATGGCTTTCCTAACATGAAACTGATCAGTGCTAATCTGAACATTTAATTTGTTTAACAAAGACCATAAAGTTGGGAGAGTCGAGTTTTTCATTCTGAAAAACAGCTGATTTCATTCAATGAACCGAGCTGATATACCGCTCTCCCTTTCGTATCATTGAAAGACCTGAAATCTAAAAACATATTTTGAACTTATCAACAAAAAAGAGTGCTATATTTTTACTTTCATCTGTTTTTTTTGGGCGGTTTGCCAAAGTACCGGTTATACAACAGTTTTCCACCTACACCGGTTATTATAATCAGAAGTACAGACCACCCATAAAGGTTCAGATAATGACCTATCACCATCCAATTTTCATACACCAGCCACCCAAGCCACAACAGAATTCCATTCCAAAGCAGTGAGCTGATGCTTGAACTTACGATGGTTGAATAGATATTTGTCTTTGTGAGCCCCGCTGTTACAGAAATCACGGATCTTGTACCTGCCAAAAAGCGGTTTGCCAGGATCACGCCCTGCCCCCACCGATGCATCCATCGCTTACCACGTATAAAATATCCCTGGTCCACAAATCGCATGAGCCAAAAGTTTTTTCCCTCTTTTTCAATTTTATCTCCAAAATAGAATCCCACGGCATACATATTCATAAACCCAACAACAGAAGCGAGTGAGGTAATCAACAGGAGCGTGGTAAATCCCACAATCTCTTCAGCCGCGAGATATCCTCCAAAAACCACCAGCAGATCTCCCGGTATCGGCGGCACAACGTTCTCCAGGTAGGAGACGAGTGTAAAAATCGCATATATGCTGAGCGGTGAGAGTGTCAGAATCCAGTCTACAATGTCATTGATATGCGACTCCATAAACCTACAACTTACCTATGAGCGCAATACAATGGACTGCAATTCCCTCTTCCCTGCCAAGCCAGCCCATTTTTTCGTTGGTTGTAGCCTTGACGGACACATCATCGATAGCGCATCCGATAGCGGCTGCAATGTTCTTTTTCATCTCCGGAATGTGGGGGGCCATTTGGGGCGTTTCGGCAACAATTGTTGAATCCACATTGGCGATCTCGTAATCACTCGAGCGTACAAGAGCTGCTGATTTCTTCAGTAACTCTATACTGTCGGCGTTTTCGAACGCCGGGTCCGTGTCCGGAAAGTGGGTCCCTATATCGCCGAGTGATGCCGCCCCAAGAAGAGCGTCTGTAATGGCGTGAAGAAGCACATCAGCATCAGAGTGACCTTTCAGGCCTTGCGAATGCGGGATCTCAACACCTCCCAGTATTAATTTTCTGCCGGGACTAAACGCATGTACGTCATATCCAAGACCCACTCTAAAATTTGGCTTCATTCGTTTGAATTTTTCTCAACAAGTAACAGCTCCGCTATCTTAAAATCCAGCGGGTATGTTAGTTTAAAATTATCCCGGCTCCCCTCTACAACATGAACTTTGCCCCCAATGGCTTCGATAAGTGATGCATCATCCGTGCCGATTCGTTTATCCGTTGCAGCCGCATGATATGCTTTTGTCAACATTTTACGGTCAAAAATTTGCGGGGTTTGTGCCTGCCACAATTCGGAGCGGGACGGAGTTTCCATTATGCACCGATGATCATCCACCCTCTTTATCGTGTCCTTCACCGGCACCCCCAGTATGGCCCCCTGCTGGTCGTTGGCTTTTCGCAGACATGCGCATATCGCTTTTTTTGGTGCAAATGGTCGCACTGCATCATGAACCGCTATTAGTTCCGCTTCTTCGTGTACATGTTCCAACGCATTAAAGACCGAATCTTGCCTTTCCTGTCCGCCGTTTACAATAACCGTTGCAGTACCGGGGAACAGCATGTTGAGCAGCTCGTCGGTTTGTTTGCGGTATACAGGGGATGTTGCGATGATCACCTGCAGGAGTCCCGGAACATTTGTAAAACAGCGGAGGGCGTGTTCAAGCACAGATTTGTCTCCGAGCATTAAATATGGCTTTGGCACCTCTGTCTCCATGCGCTTGCCAAGTCCGGCTGCCGGAATAATAAGTGAGAACAACGGATCTGCCACAATGGAGCCCCGCTAAATAATCAACATTGCATCTCCGAAGGTAAAGAACCTGTAATCGTTCTTTTTTGCCTCTTCGTATGCTTTCATGATAAAATCATAGCTGCCAAACGCGGCGGCAAGCATCAGCAACGTAGACTCCGGCCGGTGGAAGTTGATGATAATGGCTTCTGTAATCTTAAAGTCATAGTCAGGATAAATAAACTTATCGGTCCAACCTGTTCCCGGTTTAGACATTCCACTGGCCATGACACTTGTTTCGATAACACGCACGGCAGAAGTTCCGCAAGCAATAACCTTCCGGTCTTTGCTATTTAGTGCTTCATTGATTTTGTCGGATGTTTCCTGAGAAATCAGGAAATTTTCGGAATCCATTCGGTGTTTTGTTAAATCTTCAACCTCAACATTCCGAAATGTGCCCCACCCGATATGCAGTGTTACCGGCAAAAATTCAGCTCCTTTCTTCTCAACTTTCTCAACCAGCTCTTCCGTAAAGTGCATCCCGGCCGTGGGAGCCGCTACTGCTCCGCGCTCCTTGGCAAAAATGGTTTGATATCTCTCCTTATCCTCTTCCTCCGGCTCCCGGTCGATAAATGGGGGAAGCGGCATATCTCCTATTTCATCAAGCCTGCGATAGAGCTCATCGTTGGGTCCTTCGTAGAGAAACCGTATGGTTCTGCCGCGTGAGGTTGTATTATCCACAACTTCCGCCATCAAACCCTCACCGAAATAGAGCTTGTTGCCAATCCTGATTTTTCTTGCAGGCTCAACCAATACATCCCACAACATATTTTCAGGCATCAGCTCTCTTAAAAGAAAAACCTCAATATCAGCGTCAGTTTTCTCTTTTTTTCCTTTCAGCTTTGCAGGAAACACTTTCGTGTTGTTATAAATGATGACATCGCCCTCGTTCACATATTTATGAATATCTGCAAAGGTCTCGTGCTTGATTGATTGATCTTCCCTGTTCAATACCATCAATTTGGAAGAATCTCTCGGTTCTACCGGGTATTCGGGAACATTAAAATCTTCGATATCAAATTTGAAATCCGTAAGTTTCATTTTCATACGGCGAACTTGTTTTTTTAAGCGATTAGAAAAAAATTATAGCTTGATAGTATACCGCTTTTTTGCCGGTACAGCAAAGGCAACTTTTTCACCCGGGAATTATTTTATTTCTATCACGAAAAGATTCAATTTTTTTCTTCCTCGTGAAATTGTTTACTAAGTTGAATCGTTTGTTTATTATACATCTTGATATCAACACCTAATGAAACCCTTCAGTATGAAATTTTTTGCGCTCTTTTTTAGCATCACGATTTTCACTGTTTCACTGGCCAATGCACAGCTGCGCGAAGATATCAACGGATCCCCGGAATACAGCGGTGTTGTAAGCACGAACAGCCAGACGTCATCAAACAATTGGATGAGCGCCCTGAACATGACGATGAACCACTCCTACTCCATGACGTTCAGCAGCTTTGGCGGACAGACACAGAATATAAACGCCTACACAAACTCCATGCGGTTTGATATCAGCGACAGACTTGATGCCCAGCTGAATGTATCGTTTCTGCATTCGCCGTTTGGAAACAGCTACCTTTCTAACGAAAGTATTAGATCCCGGATTATTATTGATAGCGCCCGCTTTGACTATCAACTTTCTGAAAATGCCGCTATAACGGTGGAGTTCTCACAGCGACCGTATCGTTACTCTCCGTTTGGGCGCAGAGGCTACGGATTTGCCAATGGCTTTCATTCATCATTCGACCAACCGTATGTTCGATAGTCTGGCGTTTTAGATGACAAAAACCATCAGAGAAACTGAACGCTCGGCACCCTATCTGAACGCTGCCATCGGCTTCCTGGGATTTTTACTTCTGATCATGGTTTTCTCGCTCGTCACGCGGTTAGTCTATCCAAGGATTGCATCTGAACGATCGGAACAAGACCCCGCACTTATAAGCGATGTCATCCAAATCGAAGTACTAAACGGCTGCGGCGTTCCGGGACTTGCCACCAAATATACTGGAACTCTGAGAGGATACGGGTTCGACGTGGTTGAGACCGGTAATTTCGACCACTTTAACCTGCAAAAAACGATTGTGGTAGCCAGGAGTGAACAAACTGAAAATGCGCGGCGAGTGGCCCGGGCGCTTGGAATTGAGGATCAATATATTCTGCATGAAGTATCCCCCGAATTTTATCTCGACGTAACGCTCGTACTGGGCGACGATTACCAAACACTCAACTTATAATAGAATATTCACTAAAAATCACTGCCTATGACAGAGAATCCCATTGCCTCATCGGGTCAATTCACAACAACATCGGCCCATAAAACCGCAGATCCGTCTGAACTCATTGACGCTATAAAAGATGCACTTTTGGAAAAAAAAGCGAAAGAGATTGTGCTTCTTGATGTTCATGAACTTACCACTTTAACCGATTACTTCATTGTGTGCCACGGCACCTCCGATACTCAAATTCGTGCCCTCGCAAACAGTGTGATGGAAAAAACCAAAAAATCGATTGGCGAAGCCGTCTGGAAACAGGAGGGAATGGACGCACGGCGATGGATTATTCTGGACTATGTAAATATTGTTGTTCACATATTTAGTGAAGAAAAGCGCAGTTTTTACGGTATCGAGCGGATGTGGAGTGATGCCGTCGTAACCAAAATTCAAGATAACGAATCAGTTGAAGATTGACACGGTTTCAGCTTTTTAAACATCCAATTACCATACCATTGGTAATCTGTCTGGCCATTGCCATAACATTTGGACTTTTTAAAGCTGCTACCCACTCGAATCGCCAAATATCCGATCCCGGCCCGCGTATTGAGCAGGCGCTTGCCGAGGGAGAATCACACTTTCAAACCTACCAGGAGGAGTTAATAAACGATGCTACTCGGCTAAGAGAAGAAATAAGAGAGAGTATTGAAAGAGAAGAAAACCGGTACCTGATTTTCCAGGCCATGTCCAATTACGAGTTTTGGGGTGCGGTTCTCTATCGAAATAATTCACCCTGGAGCTGGAGCGGTTTCCACATCATTGTTCCTCCTCCATTCGAGCCTGACGGTGAGAGTGATATCGAAACCGTCATCCATAGACGAAATAATATCACTCTGCTTGTTGCGCAATCGATCTTTTCATACAACGGCCAGCTCTATCACCTGATTACTGCCAGGAAACTATCTCAAAGCACGAATTTACCTATAGCCGGAGAAGTAAATTTTGACCTGGCAAACAGTCCTGATTTTCACCCGGCATTCCCCGTAAATTTTAGTTTTTCGAAACTTCCCCCCAATCAGCTTTCACAGAATTATAAGACACTGGCTACTACTCAGAATGATTCAGTCGGGATTGTGTACGCCCAGGAAACCGATTATGAAGCCTACAGGGCTGAACAGAAGGCAAACATAGAGCAAAACCAGCGCCTCTTTCAACTTTTACTCTTTCTATCTCTGTTTGCTCTGTTCACCGTATTTATTATCAGCTATCAGGACCGGCGCTCACTGCTCATTCAGATCACCCTGCTGCCGATTGCATGGTACCTGGCAACACACGTTTCCATTTCAGACATCGGTCTGCGGTATTTTCTGTCTACAGGATTTGAACAATCACCTGATGTCTACCGCTACCTTGGAGAATACCTGCTTAACTCCTGCTTTCTTCTGCTGGCCAGCATACCCGTCATGAACAGTTTAAAAGAACGCAGAATATCAGAAGCAGGGCAAACACAGTTAAAAAGTGCATTTCTAGCCCTCTGTTATGGAGCTGTACAGGTGTTGCTGATACTCTATTTTGTGCTGAGTACAAAACAACTTACCACAGACTCCGCCATCCCGCTTTTAGATTTACAGCTTTTGCCACCGGTTCCAACGCTTCTTTTCTACATATCAGCCGCTCTTTTTTTTGCGGGCATTTCAGGAATCAGCATTGCCGCCAGCTGCCTGCTCTTCAGTATCGACCGTGAAAAGGCCGTTATTATATTTCTATCATCGTTTTTTTCACTTCTCATTTTCTCCTTCGGTATTGACCAGTTAACGGATCTTGAACTATTTATCGGCTGGCAATTTTTATTGATCTTCTCGCTGCATGCACTATTCCTGGGTACCGGCTGGCTGATCACGCGGTATCCTGAGAATTACAACACAATGTCCGGGTTCAGGCGCATGTTGATCCTCCTGCTGATGGCGTCAAGTTCTATCTACATCATTATTTGGAATACGACATCTGTCCGGATCAATCAAGAACTTTTGCACGTTGCCGAAGAGTATTCCGACGAATCGGATAGTGATGGTGAAAGGATCCTGGAATCGGTCCTTCAAACTCTTGAACAGCGGACGCAACAGATCTCCCAGCAGGATATATTTGGTAACCCCGAACGTGCAGCGGCCAGGTTCGAGCAGACGGTAGAATCTGTTTTACAAGGGAAATGGCAGAACTATGTTATGGATTTTCACCTTCTGCGAGCCGATGGCACTATGATATCTGACTACTCCACCAGCATCGATTCGCCGGGGTGGGCTACCGTCTTCGATATCGATTTTATGATACGCTCCCACCGCGGTGAACAGCTCCGAATGGAGACGAACCGCCCGATTATCTGGGATCGCCCGATGGATATTGGTGAGGATTACCGGTCGTTCTACAGGGGCTGGATACCGGTGTACAGCGTTCAAAACAACCGCAGGATTATTGCATGGATTACCGGCCTGATTTACCAGGAACGTCCCGACTTTAACAAACCCATTCGCGCCGTTATGGCCGCCGCTACGGATGAGGAGTGGCGAAAGAGCTTCTACATGGCTGAATTTACCGGCAACCGGATGATCAGAAGTGCCACCAAAGGCATCTATACCGATCAGCCCGAATACAACCGGCTCTCTGATATTGAGAGATCTATCGCCATGGAAGATTCACTGGCGTTTATTACCACCCAAACCGCCCAGGGCTCATTCCGTGAAGTCCTGCTCAAAGTTGGCGAACGAAACATTGTAAAAGTGAGCACACCCAAAAAAGGAAGCAGCAACCACTTATTCTCATTCTTCCGGCTCTTCCTCCCGCTTCTCTATTTTGGACTTTTTGTGATGGGGATTGCCTCCGTTTGTGGCTTTCGTACGTTCAACTTATTCAGTCAAACCAACCGGTTTCAACAACGGCTGATTGATGGGTTTGCCCTGGCAACGCTGCTCTTTTTAACTGTACTGATTTTTGCCACGCAGTTTGCAATCAGCAACCAGAGCGAAAAAAATATTGAACGAGACCTGGTCAACAAACTAAAAAACCTGAGCGAGTCGATACTGCTGGCGTCACCCAGTATGGATAGAAATAGCACGGAGGTGCCGCTCTCTGCGATTACCACAGCGCTGAATGTTGATGCTATGTTGTACAAAAATGTATGGGTATCGGAGTCAACCACCCCCCAAATGTTCCAGCAGCATTTAATTCCACGTATTTTACCTTTCAACGCCTATGAATTTATCTACAATCGTGAACGGCGCCATATTCTATCCACTGTGCAAATTGGCGATGAAACCCTGCTTGTTGGGTATCGTGCCACCGTAGACGACAACAATCAGCCGGTCGGCGTGATCGCGATTCCAACATTTACAGAATCGCCGATTTATACCGAACAGCTGCTGGAAACAACCAGCTACCTCTTTGTGATTTACCTGGCTATATTTTTCCTATTTACGGTTGGCGCGCTGATGTTTTCCAACCAGCTAACCAAACCACTGGAATTGATTCAAAAAGGGCTTAGTAAAATTTCCAGGGGTGAAGAAAAGACCCGTATACCGGTTACCAGCAGCGACGAAGTAGGATCCCTGGCCCGTGCCTACAACCAGATGGTTGATAAACTTGACGAGGCCCAGAAAGAGCTGATACGGGCTGAACGTGAATCGGCCTGGAAAGAGATGGCCCAGCAGGTTGCACATGAGATTAAAAACCCACTTACGCCGATGAAACTGAATCTACAGCACCTGCAGCGCCAGCTTGAGGCGAACCCCGAAAATGTTATGCAGCTAAAGCCCGTTATTGAAACAACCGCGGCAAACATCATTGAGCAGATTGAATCGCTGAACAAGATTGCCAGCGATTTTTCAAAATTTTCAAAACCGATTCGCGAGCCGTTTGAGCCCACCAATATCAAACCACTAATTGAATCGGTATCTGAGCTCTACAACAGTGATGAAAATATTGTGGTCAACGTTGAACTTCCATCTCCTGCTATGGTGGCAAACTGTGTGGAGGATGAAATACGTCGTGTCCTGATCAACCTGGTTAAAAACGGGGTAGAAGCTGCCGATGGCAGGGCATCCGTTATCACTATTAAGGGCGGAATTTCAGGCGATCAAATTTACATCCAGGTTACCGACAATGGCGCAGGCATCCCCCCCGGGAACCAGGACAACATATTTGTTCCCAACTTTTCCACTAAATCAAGCGGGACAGGCCTCGGCCTTGCGATATCCAAAAAAATCATTGAAGCCCATAACGGAGACATAACCTTTGAAACAGTACCCGGATCAGGCACTACGTTTAGAATTACGCTCCCGCGGAGTTGACCTGCTATTCTATTCCATTCCAAATCAAGGATTCTGTCGGGCACAGATTATGCCGGTTTCGAAAGAGTACCGGATTTCATGAGGTGATTGTCCGCTATATTTTGTACCATCTGCATCGTAAAAAAATCAGATGCAACAGACACAACCCTCATATCGCCACAGAGTCGCAGCCGAAACCGGTTTGTTAATGAAAATCGGCGGACCGGTCATCATCACGCAGCTGCTGCAGATCAGCATGAGTTTCGTGGATACCATCATGGCCGGCCGGCTCTCACCAGAGGATCTTGCAGCCATAGCGGTGGGGACGAGCGTGCTCATGCCGCTGGTAGTTCTCTGTATGGGCTGTTTGATGGCTGTTACGCCTATCGTGGCGCAAAATGTCGGTGGCCGGAATTTAAGCGTCATCGGAAAAAATGCGCGCCAGGTACTGTGGCTGAGCCAGATTCTTGCACTTCCGGCATTTTTTATCCTGCGAAATCTTGATTTTATATTTGTTCTCCTCCAGGTTACCGATGAAATTATTCCTATCGCCTCCGGCTATTTGAATGCCATCAGCTGGGGAATTTTCCCCGCCTTCGCTTATGGAGCCCTCAGGCACTTTAACGAGGGATTGTCTGTCACACGGCCCGCAATGTACATCGCGATCATTGGTACACTAATCAACATTCCGGCCAACTATGTTCTGATGTTTGGAGCCTTTGGATTTCCAACACTTGGTGCAGTGGGCACCGGGTATGCATCATCGGTGGTATTCTCGGTTATGTTTGGGGCCATGCTCTGGTTTACCGCATCTCATCAACCCTATAAGCGCTTCGATATTTTTGGAAAATTTCGATGGCCCGAAAAGAAATATCTATCGGAACTGGTAAATATCGGCACCCCGATCGGCATCAGCTCCTCAATGGAGGTGAGCATGTTTGCAGCCGTAAGTCTTTTGATCAGCACCCTGAGCACGCTGGAGGTGGCAGCACACCAGATAGCAATCAATTTTGCTTCCATCTGTTTTATGATACCTCTTGGCCTGTCAATCGCAATTTCTGCCCGGGTTGGAAACTCCATTGGCCGCGGGAGACCTCACGACGCACGGTTTCGCGGGTATGTCGGGGTTGGAATCTCAACAGTGTTTATGCTCTGTACGGCATCGATCCTTTTTCTTTTTCCCGAGGCCATCACCGCCATTTACACCAGTGATGCTGAGGTCACCAACATTGCGGTACAGCTGCTTTATATGGCCGCGTTCTTTCAAATTTCAGATGGGCTGCAGGTAAGTGGTTATGGCGCACTGCGCGGGCTAAAAGACACAAAAATACCGATGGTTGTAAATCTTGTCGCCTACTGGATGATTGGCATACCTACCGCCTATCTGCTGGGATTCACCTACAATTACGGGGCTCCAGGCTTTTGGGTTGGTCTGATTGCCGGGCTTACCGTTGCCGGAATTCTCCATAACATCCGATTTTATGTTAAAACCGGGTCCCTGATGACCGATGTTAAACTTTAACCGCTGCCACCCTGCAGCGATCGTTTCCGTTGATCCATGTCTATTTTAGTATCGTACCGGTGGAACAGAATTTGACAGGTTGAACCGGAATCCGGCTGAGACCATTGGCACACCAAGAAACCCAACCTCATCCAGTGACGGATACCACAACAGCTTACCGCCACCCTGCATAAAAAACGATGTGTGATCCGATATTCTTAGGTCGGCTCCCAGTATGGCATCTCCATTCAGTCCCACATGATGCCGGGAATCCGAAAAAACAAATCCATTGGAACCGCCAAGCCCAATTCCGGGACCGGTTCTGATGTAGAGATTCACGTTTTGCTGTTGCGCTGCCACAAATTTCTCGCGCAGATAAAACTGTTTTCCGACGGAAATACCTGCCACCCAGGCTCCACTCGTGAAGCTGTCACTCCCGAAGCCGGTCAGTCCGCCAAATAAACTGCTGTAGAACTCCCTTTCAGAATCAAGAATGGTGATATCGAACCCAATAAAAGAGCGGCCGATTAAGAACCCATTCTCGAGGCTGGTACCCGGAGTAACAGTTCCTCCCTGTACATCTGGTCCACGGAATGGGGCCTGAATTACACCTGAGTCGCCCCCCTCCCGATCCGTCTGTTGACTGAATGCCTGATCACTTGCCATAGTCAGCATACCGGCAGCCGCCAGAAGAGCAATGCAGATTTTATAAAAGTAAACGTTCATGATCAATCAAACTATACTTGCCGTAATCTCAAATCAATACCATTTTAGAAAAAATCAGCTCATTATTCAACTGACATATCGCCGGGCGCTGAATGAACGATTATCCAATACATTTAATTCTATATTCAAGCAAGGCAACGGCCTATACTGTTTTCAAAAACAGAAGCTCTTCCCTTAAATCATTATTTAAACACGCTTCATGTCAGCCTACATCCATCAAATTGAAAAGTCACTTCCTGAATTTCAGTATCGACAAGATGAGCTGCGCGATCGAATGAAAGAAATCGTGAAAGGCGGGGAGAAAGAACGGCGTCTTCTTCATTATATTTACGGGCGATCCGGGATCGACACGCGGCACTCGGTTGTAGACGATTTCAAAGCCGACGGCTCATTTCGGCTCTTTTTCAATGGCCAGGGGGCCTCGCCCGACACAAAACATCGAAACGAAGTGTACATTGACAAGGGACGGGACCTATTCACCGATGTGGCGCAGAAGCTGATAAAAAATTCCGAGTTTAATCCTTCGGACATCACGCATCTGATTACCGTTTCCTGTACAGGGTTTTACGCGCCCGGGCCTGACTATGATATCGTAAAATCACTCGGGCTGAGTCCCGCCATCGAACGGTATAATCTTGGGTTTATGGGCTGTTATGCCGTAATTCCCGCATTAAAACTGGCCAAACAGGTCTGCTCGGCAAACCCCGACGCGAACGTTATGATCGTTTCTGTTGAACTCTGTACGCTGCATTTTCAGTCGGAACCGGTTGTGGATGACCTTATCTCGGCATCCGTCTTTGCCGATGGCGGTGCCGGGGCCATTGTCAGCACAAGGAAACCATCCAGCGGCAGGTACTATCAAATCAACAGTTTTGCATCCGCCATTACCGACAAAGGAGAAAACGACATGGCGTGGACCATAGGTAATACCGGTTTCAATATGGTTCTGTCGAGCTATGTGCCGTCGATTTTACGTGATGGTATTCAGCCGTTCCTGAACCCTGTTCTTGAAACACACGGGCTTACCCTGGATGATATCAACCTTTGGGGGGTCCACCCGGGCGGCCGCGCCATCCTCGATGGTCTTGAAAAAGCACTCAACCTTCCCAAATCAGCATTCAGCGGATCACGCAGCGTACTGTCCGACTATGGAAATATGAGCAGCGCTACGATCCTTTTTGTACTCAAGGAGCTGTTAAACCATAATTCAGGAGACAATGCACCCCAAAAGACCCTTGCGCTCGCTTTTGGGCCCGGCTTAACAATTGAATCGGCCATATTAACAAGGACCGGGAGCTGATATGCCGCTGTTTTTGTCTCAACGCGACCCTGCACTACGTGAACGAATGGATGAACCGGATTGCGAACTATCCACACTCCGGAACACGTATGAACAGTTTGGAACGATCAATAAACTGCTGGGAGGCTGGAGTAAAATATACCGGAACTGGATCCGGCCCGCACTCCGAAAAAAGAACGGAGAGGCATCGGTTCTTGATATCGGCTGCGGTGGCGGCGACATTATCCGTTCCCTCACAACCATGACGCGCGGTGACGGCCTTGACGTTTCGTTTACCGGTATTGATCCTGACCTTCGTGCCATTGACTTTTCCAGGGAAAAAAACCTGGATCCCTACACCGATTTTTTTGCCCGCTCCTCGGGCGACCTTGTAGAAACCGGACAAACTTTCACTGTTGTTATTTCAAATCACCTTCTGCATCACCTGGATGACCAAGAGCTATTAACGGTCTGCAGGGACGCCGAAAAGATGGCTACAGATGTTATAATATTCAGCGATATTGAACGCAGTGATATCGGGTACGGGTGCTTTCGAGCCGTGGCTCCCCTGCTTTTTAAGAATAGCTTTATTGCAGAAGATGGTGCTCTTTCAATCCGCAGAAGCTATCGTGCGAATGAACTGCAACAAAAGTTACCGAACGGATGGTCTGTCCACAACCAGTTTCCGTTCCGTTTGCTCGCCACCTGCAACATAAACGGCAATCAGAATGTCTCTTCCTGAACCTCAACCCGATGTTGTCATCGTTGGCGGCGGACCTGTGGGGCTCTATCTTGCAGGGCTGATGGGATCCATGAATTTCCACGTTATTGTGCTTGAAAAACGGCTGGAAATTGACCGCCACTCCAAATCACTGGGTATTCATCCTGTCTCCATGGAGTTGTTTGAGGAGGCGGGAGTTCAAACACCCTTTCTTACATCCGGCATTGCCATACGAAAAGGTGTAGCCCATACAGACCAGGAAAAAATCGGGGAGGTTGATTTTGGCCTCTGCCCGGCCCCATACGCTTTTATCCTTGCACTGCCACAATATCGTACAGAACAGATCCTGGAAACGTGGATTGACGATATGGATACGGTAGACCTGATACGCGGGGCTGAATTCAGAGGAATCAAACAGAACGAGCGGCAGGTAACCCTTACATATTCACTCGGAGGAGAATTTCACGAGCTTCAATGCAGCTATGTTGTGGGATGTGATGGAAAGAACAGCGTTGTGCGCCGGCAGGCTGGCCTTGAATTTACCGGGAAAACGTATCCTGATACATACGTGATGGGCGACTTTTCTGATAACACAGATTTCGGTCCCGATGCGGCAGTCTATCTCCACAGGGAGGGACTGGTAGAATCCTTTCCGCTGCCGGGCAATATGCGCCGGTGGGTTGTTAAGACGGATAGCTACATTCGATCACCGGACCGGGCAATGATTGAAACTGAGGTGATGAAACGGGTTGGACTCAACCTCGAACACCAAACCAACAGCATGCTCAGCGGCTTTGGTGTTCAGCATTTTCTTGCCGACAAGCTGCACGCCGGAAAAGTGGCCTTAGCCGGTGATTCTGCCCATGTGGTCAGCCCTATCGGCGGGCAGGGAATGAACCTCGGCTGGCTGAACGCCCGAAACCTTGCCCAAACGTTAAAAACGTGTTTAAATCATCCGGAAGAGTCGCGGTCAGCCTTGAAGGCATACAGTAAAACGGCCCGTGATAGAGCCAAAACGGTTGCCAAACGTGCGGAACTGAATATGTGGCTTGGCCGCAAACGCCGCTTTCCATTGATTAGAAATCTGCTTGCGCAGATGATCGTAAATACACCGCTCCAAAAGAAAATGGCCCGAATATTTACGATGAGAGAGTTATAAATTCTCTGTAATCGGAGAGTCTCGATCTATCTTGTGCAGACAAATTCTTAAATGTCTACCCTGCCACTCTCTACCCTCCGTGCACGTCGGGGAGAATCCACAACCCGTAATTCGTGGCCGAAATTGTCCGTGAGTCATCCTCCACGCCGTTCCGTAAAGCTCTCCGCCTTACACCTTGACCGCATCTGAAGGCTCATACGCCAGGTTGGGGCCAAGCCACTCCTCCACCTTTTGAATCGTTATCCCTTTCCGGCGGGCGTAATCTTCAACCTGGTCGCGTTTAATATCGCCGAGGTTGAAATATTTGGCCTCCGGGTGGGCAAAATAGAGTCCGCTCACCGAGGATGCCGGGTCCATCGCCAGGTGATCTGTGAGCGTAATTCCGGTGGCATCGGGCACATCCATCAGCTCAAACAAAATCTCTTTTTCTGTATGATCGGGCTGCGCCGGATAGCCGGGCGCCGGTCGTATGCCGTCATACATCTCCCGAATCAGCTCTTTATTGGAGAGTTTCTCTTCATCTGAATAGCCCCACAGCTCTGTTCTGACCTTTTCATGCAGATACTCGGCGAATGCTTCGGCCAGGCGGTCGGAAATTGCTTTCACAAGAATGGCGTTGTAATCATCATGATCCTTCTCAAATTGCTCCACCAAGTCCAGGGTGCCGTGTCCGGTTGTTACGGCAAAGCCGCCGATGTAGTCCACAATGCCGGAATCTTTTGGCGCAACGTAATCCGCCAGCGCCTTGTTGGGCTGACCGGCCCGTTTTTTGGATTGCTGCCTCAGGGAGTGAAATCGAGCTATAACGTCTGCCCGCGACTCATCAGAATAGACCTCAATATCATCTCCAACGGCGTTCGCCGGAAATAGTCCGGCTACTCCGTGAGCCGTTAAAAACTTACCGTTGATCACTTTATCCAACAGCTCATTTGCATCATTGAACAGCTTTCGTGCCTCAACACCGGCTTTTTCATCATCCAGGATGTCGGGATACCGCCCCTTCATCTCCCAGGCGATGAAAAACGGGGTCCAGTCGATATAGTTTCGCAGAACTGACAGATCCATGTTTTGAACCCGAGTGAGACCTGGTTTTTTGGGAGCGACAATCGACGTTTTCTTCCAGTCGATCTCCGTTTTATTGGCGCGGGCTTTTTCAATCGGCAGATATTTCTTCTTCTTGCCCCGGCTTTTGTACTGTTTTCGAAGATCTTCATATTCGGTGGAAATTTCCTCCACAAACCCGTTTTTCAGCGTTTTAGACACCAGCCGATTCACAACTGTTACACTTCTGGATGCATCCAGTACGTGAATCACCGGATGATCGTAGGATGGCGCTATTTTCACGGCCGTATGCATACGGGATGTGGTGGCCCCGCCGATCATCAGCGGCAACGTAAATTTCTCACGTTTCATCTCGTTGGCTACGTTCACCATCTCATCGAGTGACGGGGTGATGAGCCCACTCAGGCCGATAATATCCACGTTGTGTTCTTTTGCTGCTGCCAGGATTTTTTCGGCCGGGTTCATCACGCCAAGGTCCACTACATCGTAGTTGTTGCAGCGCAACACCACCGCCACAATATTTTTCCCAATATCGTGCACATCCCCTTTTACTGTTGCTAACAATACCTTCGCTTTCGGCTCCTTGCTTTTGTTTTTCTCTTTTTCGGCCTCGATAAACGGCGTCAGAACCGCCACGCCTTTTTTCATTACGCGGGCGCTTTTTACCACCTGTGGCAGAAACATCTTTCCTGATCCAAACAGGTCGCCCACCACGTTCATACCGTCCATCATCGGGCCTTCAATCACCTCAATCGGCCGGTCATACTTCTGACGCGCTTCCTCCACATCCTCTTCGATATGGTTTACAATGCCTTTGATCAGTGCATGCTGAATTCGTTTCTCAACGCTCTCTTTCCGCCAGGTATCATCCTTCTTTTTGGCTCCTGCACCTGATTTGTCTTTGATCTCCTCCGCATGATCCAGCAGCCGCTGCGTGGCATTGTCGCGCCGGTTCAGCAGCACATCCTCCACCAGCTCTTTCAGCTCCGGCTCAATCTCTTCATACACCTCAAGCTGCCCCGCATTCACAATGCCCATATCCATTCCCGCCCGGATCGCGTGATAGAGAAACGCGGAGTGCATCGCTTCCCGAACGGTATTGTTGCCGCGAAAGGAGAAGGAGATATTGCTCACACCCCCGCTCACTTTTGCATGCGGGAGATTCTCCTTGATCCACTTCGTCGCCTCAATAAAGTCAACGGCATAGTTATTGTGTTCATCCATCCCGGTCGCCACGGTCAGGATGTTCGGATCCATGATAATATCCTCCGCCGGGAATCCGACCTCATCCACCAGGATATCGTACGCCCGGCGGCAGATCACTTTCCGGCGCTCCAGGGAATCGGCCTGGCCATCTTCATCAAACGCCATTACGATCACCGCGGCCCCGTAATCCATGATGGTGCGCGCCTGTTCTTTAAACTGCTCCTCGCCCTCTTTCAGGCTGATCGAGTTCACCACGCCTTTGCCCTGCACGCATTTCAGCCCCGCCTCAATCACGCTCCATTTGGAGGAGTCGATCATCACCGGCACGCGCGAGATATCGGGTTCGGCCGCCATCAGGTTCAGAAAATCTTTCATCACCTGCTCCGACTCCAGCAGGCCTTCGTCCATGTTCACGTCTACAATCTGCGCGCCGCCCTCCACCTGCTCGCGGGCAACCGTCAGGGCCTCCTCATACTCTTCATTTTTGATGAGGCGCTTAAACTTTGCCGACCCGGTGACGTTGGTGCGCTCACCCACATTTACAAAATTGGTCTCCGGGCGAATCACCAGCGGTTCCAGTCCGCTGAGCCTCATGTACGGCTTCTCTTTTTTGATGATGCGCGGTTTGTGACGCCCGGCCTCCCCGGCAATTGCCCGGATGTGCTCCGGCGTGGTTCCGCAACACCCTCCCACAATATTCACAAACCCCTCGCCCGCATAGTCCGCAAACTGTTCGGCCATGTATTCAGGCGACTCGCCGTATTCACCCATCTCGTCCGGCAGCCCGGCATTTGGATAGAGGCTGGTAAAACAGGTGGCATTTTCCGACAAATCCTTGATGAACGGCCGCATCTGCTTTGAACCCAGCGCACAGTTCAGCCCAACGCTCAGCAGCGGGTTGGCGTGTTTGATGGATAACCAGAACGCTTCTGTGGTTTGGCCTGACAACGTCCGCCCGCTTTGATCCACAATCGTCCCGGATATCATAATCGGAACCTGTTTCCCAATGTTTCGCGTATATTGATGGATCGCGTAGATGGCCGCTTTGCAGTTGAGCGTATCGAATACGGTTTCCACCAACAAGGTATCCACACCGCCATCCAGCAGCCCTTTAATCTGAACCGTGTAGCAATCGACCAGCTCATCAAACGTAAGCGCACGATAGCCTGGATCTTCAACATCAGGCGAAAGCGACAGCGTCTTATTTGTAGGGCCGATGGCACCGGCGACAAACCTCGGCTTATCAGGATTCTTTTTCGTGAATGCGTCGGCCGCCTCGCGCGCCACTTTTGCCGATGCCACGTTCAAATCGTAGCTTCTGTCCTGCAGGTTATAGTCGGCTTGGGAGATTGGGTTGGCGCTAAAGGTGTTCGTTTCGAGAATATCCGCCCCTGCGGAGAGGAAATTGGAGTGAATTTCCCGTATTATATCAGGCTGAGTGAGTGACAGGAGGTCATTATTGCCTTTCAGGTTGTCGTCAACATGGGTAAACATGTCGCCCCTGAAATCCTCCTCCGTAAGAGAATAGTTTTGAATCATGGTGCCCATGGCGCCGTCGAGTACGAGGATTTTTTCTCTAAGCAGGGAAAATAAAGGATGCTTGGAACGCATACGGTCTGATATTCTTTAGTTACTGGGTCTGGAAAAGCTATAAAATCTACAATTTACAGGTCAATTACATACCATTTATGAAAGTTATTGAGCATTACGAAAAAGCGAAAGAGCCACTGGTTTCATTCGAAATTATCCCCCCGAAGCGGGGCGGTGCCGTAAGTACGGTTTTTGATTCTCTGGACAAGGTGGTTGAGAAGGTGAAACCTCCCTTTATTGATGTGACCTATCATGCGGCGGAAGCTCATATTGAAGAACAGGAAGACGGCACCCTGAAGAGAGTTGTGCGCAGGAAGCGGCCGGGCACCATTGGCTTGTGTGCGGCAATACTGCACCGTTACGGCATTGATCCCGTGCCCCACCTGATTTGCGAGGGATTCTCCAAAGAGGAGAGCGAAGATGCCCTGATTGAGCTCAACTATCTCGGCATTCACAACGTACTTGCCATCAGAGGAGATAATACAGGCTCACAAACATCGCTAAATCTAAATGGCACCGTAAACAAATTTGCGATCGACCTGGTAAATCAAATCCAGAATATGAATAGCGGCGAGTATCTCGAGGATCTGATTAATGCCGAACCAACCGATTTTTGCGTGGGCGTGGCCGGGTACCCCGAGAAACACTTTGAAGCACCAAATATCGACTGGGATATTAAACGCCTGAAGCAAAAAGTGGAAGCGGGCGGGGATTACATTGTAACTCAAATGTTTTTTGATAACAGCGCCTACTTTGCATTTGTGGAAAAATGCAGGAAAGCCGGGATCGACGTGCCCATCGTTCCGGGCATGAAAATCCTGACCACCCCGGGACATCTTGTCCGTCTGCCCCGCCATTTTCATCTGACGATTCCCGACACCCTCGCAGCTGAGGTCTCGGCCGATGAAGAAAATGCACGAGAGATCGGGATTGAATGGGCCAAGCAGCAGAGCCTGGAACTTATGGAGGCGGGTGTCCCCGGGCTGCACTACTACATCATGGGAAGTCCGGACCCGGCGCTTGAAGTCATCGACTTTCTAAAGAAAAAGTGAAGAGTTGTAAGTGTTGGGTTTTCATCATTTCAATAGCCATTTTGCGAACTCCTCGGCTGATTTCGTGTTCAAGACACGTTCAGGGTCAAATTTAGCTTTCCGTGCAATCATCACGCCGTACCGGATATCATCAATTCCATCCACCGTGTGGGCATCCGGGTTGATGGATGTCAGCAGCCCGGTCTCCCTGGCCTTATTTCCATAGCGCCAGTCGAGGTCGAGCCTGCGAGGGTTGGCGTTAATTTCAATTGCCACTCCCTTTTGTGATGTCAGTTCAATGAGCGTATTCAGCTCAAGCTTGCTCTCTTCTCTTTTTAACAGCAACCGGCCCGTGGGGTGACCAATCATGTGCGTGTACGGATTGTTGATCGCGTGTTCAAACCGCTTCATCATTTTGTCGAACTCCATCTCAAGCCCGGAGTGTACACTGGCAATCACGATATCAAACCCTTCAAGGATCTCGTCCGGATAATCGAGTGATCCATCGGCTAAAATATCCGATTCGATCCCCTTAAAAATTCGAAAATTCTTTTTTGAGAATTCACTGTTCAGCTCATCAATCTCGTTCCACTGCTGCCGGACCTGGTCAATCGTCAGGCCGCCTGCATACGAAGCGGTTTTCGAGTGATCGGTTATGGTGAGGTATTCATACCCTTTGTCTATACAGGCATCAGCCATCTCCCGGATGGAGTACTTGCCGTCACTCCAGGTGCTGTGCGCGTGCACCACGCCTTTAATTTGATCCTCTTCCAAAAGATCCATCGACTCATTCTCCTCATAGAACTCAAACTCTCCCCGGTCTTCACGATGCTCCGGCGGCACAAAGTTCAGGTCCAGCTTTTGGTAGATATCGGCCTCCGACTCCGTCTCTACCGGCTGATCAAAATCGGTCTCTTTCTCATCCGACAGCTGAAACAGCCCGTATTCGTTCAGCGACATTCCCCGCTCCCGTGCCCGCTGACGCATCACAATGTTATGCTCCTTGCTGCCGGTAAAATACATCAGCGCAGCGGGATACTCTGATTCCGATACAATCCGGAGATCCACCTGGCGGCCGCTTTCGGTTCGGACCGAGCTTTTGGTATCCCCCCGGCCCAAAATCTCCACCACCAAGTCGTGGTTTACAAACCTCTCGAAGATGCCCGGCGCATGTTCAGCCTCTGCTGCGGCCAGGATATCAACATCGCCAATTGTTTCGGCTGACCGACGGAGCGAGCCGGCAACCTCACACTTCAGCACGTTGTCAATGCCCCGCACAAAATCCAGCATCGGCTCAGCTACTTCTATCGCCTGATCGATCCGGCACCGCTCTCCAAACTTCTCCAGGTACTCAATCGATTTTATAATTTTTTCGGCAGATTTTTTACCGAGCCCGGGCAGATCAGCCACCGCGCCACTCTGGCACGCCTCTTTCAGCTCGTGAATTTCTGTTATATCCAGTGCCTTATGGATTTTTACGATATTTTTTGGTCCTAAACCCGAGATGTTCAGCCATTCCGTTAATCCTTTTGGCACCCGCTCTTTCAGGTCTTCCAGCACCGGCATGGTGCCGGTTTCAGCCAGCGCACGGATATCCTCTGCAATTGAGTTACCAATGCCCTTGATCTCTGTCAGTGTATCACCGTGGATATGGGTTTGAATCTCGTCGTTTAGCCCTTCAATTGTTTGTGCGGCGCGGTCGAACGCAATGGCTCTGAACCGGTTCTCCCCGGCCAGCTGCATCATTACGTATACTTCACGAAGTTTTTTCGCTACATCCTGGTTTGTCATGCGTGGATTTTAGATTAAAGTTGACGGATTGAAGGTAAAAGATAACAGGACCATCGTACATGCGAAGCGGGGAAAAAGAGCGTCCTCTGAATTCCCGGCAACACATATAGTACCCGATCATGCAACAGGATCCGCCTTGAAAGATGGGAATCCTACATGCTTTTACATCACGATTGTCATCCTGTAAACATAGACAACATACAACACATTCACCCGCCCCTGAACTTTTTCCTTCGGCGGGCAAGATGCGGGTATTTAGTGAATATATAAGGTGAGAATCATCACTTCACTGGATCTGCAGGTCAACAATCAAAAAATTTAGCAGCATCCGCTTCCCGGACTACAGGCATTTACGGCAGCAACGGGCCGTTTGGTTTCGGACACTCCGCACTTTTCTTTTGCCAGGCAGTCGGTCATTTTTTGTGTAAGTTGAAAATCGGTTCCGTCGAACTCAACTCCATATTTACCGATGGTTCCGTCTGGAATCTGGTATTCCATCTCTATGTCAAGGTCGTTTTCCTTTAGTAACGGCTCCGCCTTATCAAGAATACCGGCAAGTGTCCCCGCCTGCAGCCTGTGATCGTAGTCATTGTCTGTCCATATCTGCATGGTCATGGCCGATTCTTCTCGGATTGTGCCGCCACAGTCAATAAAATGCTTGGTCACAAGGCCGGCTTCCGTGATGTGAAAGTGAGCGGGTACATACGACCCGCCGGGTAATTTAAAGCGCACCGGCTGGTCGGCTGAGAGATACGATCGGAATTCTGAAAGCTTCATTGGACATGGGATTAGGTTGATATTATTTGATCGTAAAAATACGATTAATTGAACGGATTGTAAACACAAAAGGTGCATTATGTGAGATAAAAAAAGCCACGGAGTACAACATTAGCTTGTACCGGCCGTGGCTTCTCTGTTCTGCGCTCAAAAAATCTTAGTCCGACGGGCTGTTTGCCGAAATGGTGACCGTCATCACCGTATGGGGCGACCCGGCATCTTCCATCGCCTGTAGTGTTTGCTGCAGACCGTTAAACACGTTTTGTGCCGGTCCGTCGAGTATGGTTTCGTAGTGGGTCAGTTCCACATTCACCCCGCGGGCTTTCATGGCGTCAATCTGTTCATAAATGGGATCCATGTAGTTGCCCCCGCCCATCGGGTAGAGGGCGAATTTTGCTGCTACGTGTTGATCCACAGATTCGATAAGCTCACGATTTTGGAGATCATCATCTGCATCCATGTAGGCGTGGCCCTCCGTGTCGCCTGGGCAGCCCACGGAAAACGTACCGCTGCAGACAACGTGCACACCCGTTTGAGCAACTTCCAGGAATGCCGCCTGGGGTACATCAAAAATATGCGGAATTCGCCCGCGTACAATGGTGCTCACCCGGTCGGCTTTCATCCACACGCTGGTTGAATCTACTTTTTTGAGGGCGTTCAGGATAAGGTCAACATAATCATCACTCATCGGGTAGAGCGAAAAGCTGACGCCGGCAATCCGCGGTTGTTCGTTGGTTTGATCAGACATAACGATTCAGGTTTATTGATTCAGATTAAAAACGAAACTCAACTTCGGCAAACAGATGTCGCGGTGGCTGAACGATGTAGCCGGGCGTATCGGGCGTGCCATCCAATGTGGTGTCTAACGGGGCTCCGTTTGTAAAATAGAGTTCATCCGTGATGTTGTGGACATTGATCGACAGAGAAAGATTCTCCCGCAGACTGGCATCCACTCCCAAATCTGCCACAAAAAAGGAGGGCAGGATAAACTCTTCGTTGTTTGTAAGCTCCAGCCAGGCGTCGCCCATGTACCGTCCCGAGAGCGACACCTCCAGCCACTGAGCCGGGGAGTAGGCGGCCGTGCTGTTCAGCAGCCAATCGGGACTCAGGATCGACTCCACATCCTCAAATACACGGTCCGACCCGCCGGGCGAAAACTCCTCTATATTGGTCTGCATCCAGGTGGCGTTTCCGGAGAGCGTCAGTTTTTGATACAGCGTCCACTGCGCCTGAGCCTCAATGCCGTAGCGCGAACTTTCGCTGATGTTTTCCCGAAGCTGGATAAACCCTTCGGGAATGAAATCTCCGGTCGGCGAAATTTCATCCGTAAATCGCATAAAAAACCCGTTGACCTTACCCGCAAACCGGGGAGATTGGTATCGAAATCCGGTTTCCAGATTATTCACATATTCAGCCCTCACAGAGTTAGTGTTGCTCACCGGCCCCAGGTTGGAGGCGTTGATATTCGTGGCACCCAGGATATCCTGCCGGGTAGGCTCGCGTCCGCTCCGGCCGAATGATGCATAGATATTGAACCGGTTGCTCAGGAACCAGGTCGCCCCTATTTTTGGACTCAGAAACGTCCACTGTCGCGTGGGCACCGAAACCTGCGATGGAGGCACACCCTGGTCGGCTAAAAATGAGAGATCGGGATTCAGGTCCAGCCACACGGCGCGCAGCTGCAGATCCCCGTAAAGCTCAAGGTCACCGGTACGGATCGACGCCTTTAGAAATGAGCTGAACTCACTCTTCTGCGAGTCGTCGCGGTAATATATTGTCTCGCTTGCAGGTTCAAAGGTCTCTTCATTCACTCGATCAAACAGGTAGGTATGGATCCCTCCCGAGATCTCCAAACGGTCACCGCTATACTGCAGGGCAGACTGCAGGCCGTAATGATCATTAAACAGGCTGAAATTTTGCTGTACGAACTCCCCGTTTTCATCATTAAATCCAACGGGAAAGTCACCGCCGGCACCCCCGTAGTAAAGGCTGGAGGTAAGCGTAAGCTGATCTGATACGGATCGGCCGTACTGTAGCTGCAGAAACTGCTGGCCAAAATTATCGATATCGTGAACCGGCAGGTTGTTGGTACGGGGACGTTCGCGAATCTGGTCGATCGGAACCGGGGTGTAAGCCAGTTCATTTTCCGTGAAGCCGGTAAATGCCGTTACTTTGAAAATATTCCGGCTCCCAAAATAGCCGCCGGAAAGGAAGAACGAGCGAGAGTCGGTGCCGCTGTTGTCGCGGTACCCATCGGACCCGGTTTTGCTGAAGCGGCTGTAAAGTCCGTAGTTGTTCATAGAACCCGTATTCGCCTCTGCACTTAGCCTGTAGGAGTCAAACGCCCCTCCCGTCAGCTTTACACCGGCGGACGGTTCGTCCATGGTAATATTTCGGGACTCAAAATTTATGGATCCTGCATACGACGCCGTGCCGTGCGTGCTTGTGCCCACGCCCCGCTGCACCTGCACCGACTGAATGCTGTTGCCAAAATCATTAAAGTTGGAAAAGAACACTCCCTGGTCAATCATATCGTTCAGCGGAATGCCGTTCAATGTCATGTTGATCCGGGTTTGATCCATTCCCCGCAGGCGCATGTAGCCGTAGTTGGCAAAACGTGTGCCGGCGTCGGAGTGCGTAAGAATTGAGGGCGTGAACCTTTCGAGCGTGTAGATGGGATCCTGGCCAATGTTATCCCGCTCAATTTTCGCCCGTTCGATGGTCGATTGCGAGACGGGCGCATATTCATCCACCCGGACATCATCGACAAAAATTGTGCTTCCTGTAAACGATGACGCCTCCAGCTGGATTGAAACCGTAGTGAGATTATCTAATTCTGAGAGAGGAACCATTTTTTGCTGGTATCCAACATGCCGGACAATGAGAACCACCTGTTGTGCTGCAGCAGATTCAAGTTGAAGCTGAAACTCCCCATCCGGCCCGGTCACGGCGCCGTTGTCGGTATCTTGTTGCAAAATTGTGGCCCCCAGCAGGGGATCGCCGGTGGAGCTGTCGGTTACACGGCCCTCGATGGTTTGAGAGAAAGAGAGTAGTGTTGTTCCGAATAGAATCGGAACGAGAAGAGCGAACAGTTTGAAATAGGTAGACATGATGCCTCCATCAATTTTAGATGCGATTGAAGGAGGGGGACAGTGTGCTGAAACATCTGCAAATTATTTACGATGCTGCACTGCAGATCTTGGTTTCCCTACGCCGGTATAACCCGGTTCAGGTTCACAGGGTATGATCTCAGTCCCGAACGCATCCAGGACACCCCCAACCTTTAGTTGATTGAAATTTAAAATACGGTAGTTTAGGGTTGGCTTCAAGGGGTCTAGAGGATTTTAGCTCCTCGGCCTTGGCTTTTTGATTGTTGAAATAGTCGAGCCATTCGGCTTCTTCAGAAAGGGCTGTGAGATCCACCGACTGTGCATGAATTCCCGATAAATATTTTTTCAGTACCGAATGCTGAAAGAGCGCCAAACATCGTTCTATTTTTTTAAAGCGGATGAATACTTCTGGAGTATAGAAAACAAATAGAGACTGCAAAGAATGGAATATTTTAAAACTGAATGACCTCAATACGTTGGCTAATTGGTCTTTAATATGAACGGAGCTTGTCTGTAAAAATTAAATCCATCCGTCGCCTGCATTTTTTAAAAAAATCTTCCGTATGAATCTTTTGTTCTCTTTTAACCTGTCATAAATGGTGAAACACTGTATTTTAACCCTGAATCTTAAACACTACGATTTCAATGCATACAGATATTTTGTCGCCCCGCGTCTCCTGCATCGCCCTTCTGGCTGCCCTGCTGCTTTCGGGCTGCTCTCAATCAGATACCTCCCCTGCCGAAGAGTCCACCCTTCGCGATCATGTGGAGCGGCTGGCCGATCCCGGGCTTGAGGGACGCCTTGCGGGTACTCCGGGGGAGGCCTCCGCGGCGAACTATATTTCCGACCGGTTCCTGGCAGCGGGCCTCCGGCCGGCGGGAGAAAACAACACCTACCTGCAGCAGTTTACGCTCACCGGCCCCATGCCGCAGGCCATGGACCTGGAAAACAGGATTTCCCGTAATGTGGCGGGGATGATTGAAGGAACCGGGAATTCGGGGCAGTATATTATCGTGGGAGCACACTACGACTCGCAGGGAACCGGCGGGATGATCTCCATGGATTCCGGCGAGGAGCCGGCGGTTCACCCCGGCGCGGATGATAACGCCTCCGGCACGGCCGCGCTGATTGAGCTGGCCGAGCATTTTTCGGAAAATGTCCCCTCTAAACATATGCTCTTTATCGCGTTCTCCGGGGAAGAACTGGGTCTTCTTGGGGCCCGCCATTTTATGGAAGAGACGCAGATCAGCCCCGACAGTATCGCGGCGATGATCAACATGGATATGATTGGGCGGATGGAGCAGAACCAGGTGACGATCTTTGGCACGGGAACGTCCGACCGGTGGAATGAACTGCTGAATGAGCTGGAGACCGATTCGCTCGATATCACCCGGACGCCATCGGGAACCGGGGCCAGCGATCATACGGCCTTTTATGACGCCGGCATCCCGGTGCTGCACTATTTTACGGGAACGCACGGTGACTATCACCGTTCATCTGATACGGCCGATAAAATCAACTACCGGGGAATTCAGGCGATCCTGGATCACGTGACGCAGGTAATTGAACGGCTGGACCGTATCGATGCCCGGGAGATCAGCTTCCGGGAGTCGAGCGATCCGCACTCCGGGCGGATGGATTTCAGCGGCCCGACACTGGGCGTGCTGCCGGATTACACATGGTCGGGCGAGGGATTCCGGATTGACGGTGTGCGTGACGGAGACGCGGCTGACCGCGGTGGAATGATGGATGGGGATGTGATCATCCGGATGGGAGGCGTTGAGATCGGGGATATTTACGACTACATGGACAACCTCTCGGAATTTGAGCAGGGAGATCGGGTGGAGGTGACCGTTCTCCGAGATGGCGAAGAGGTAGAGCTTGAGATCGAGTTTTAGTACGAACAAAATCATTCAGATTTTAAAAAGGAACATCGGCAGATGAAAAGAAACGATACATACATGTTGCACATCCTTTCGGGACTATTCTTTACACTGGTCTTTTTCTCTTGCGGGCCGGCTGACAGTCTGCCGGAGCTGCGGGGAGATGCGCAGGCCATCTCGCTCCTGGGGGATACCCTGCGAACACCCACACTCGATACCGAAACGGAGCAGGAGTACCGCGAAAACCTGGATGAGGCGATGAAAAATTACAGGATCGACCCCGAAGAGCCTGAGAATGTCATCTGGCTGGGCCGGCGGATGGCCTACCTGGGAAACTATCGGGAGGCGGTGGAGATTTTTACGGAGGGCGTCTTCAAACACTCGGAAGATCCGCGGATGTATCGCCACCGCGGGCACCGCTACCTGACGCTGCGCATGTTCGACCGCGCCATTGCCGATTTTGAGTCGGCCGCCGATTTGATGAAGAACATGACTGACCGCGTGGAGCCGGACGGACTGCCCAATGAACAGGATCAACCCACCAGCACGCTGAAATCGAACGTCTGGTACCATCTTGGGCTGGCACACTATGTTCAGGGAAACTACCCGGCGGCGATCGATTCGTACGAAAACGCGCTGGAACTGGATCTGACCCCCGATATGCGGATCGCCACGCTCTACTGGTACTACATGGCCCTGCGACGAAACGGCAATGATGAACGGGCGGGCGAGATGATTGCGGATATCAGTCCCGATCTTGAGGTGATCGAAAATGACGCCTACCTGAACCTGCTGCTTGTCTTTAACGGCGTGTTCCGGCCGGAGCAGCTCACAGAGTCACCGGGAGATGAGTTGCATAGCGCCACCCTCGGCTACGGAATCGGGAATTGGCACTACATCAACGGGCGCGAAGAGAGGGCGTACGACATCTGGCAGGAGATTTACAACGAAGGAAACTGGCCGGCCTTTGGATTTATAGCGGCGGAAGCGGAGCTGGCAGAATTATCTGAATGAGACTTTTTCCGATGCTCCGAATTCCCCCCTCGTCGGACGATTGTCTTTTTCGTCCGACGAGTCCTTAAGCCATTAAGCGAAGCAACCCAAACCATCAGCGACCCCACATCACGCCACCATCCTTCAACATTCGACAGTCGAAAACCCCAATCGACTGTCGATGACTTACCCCTCGTCGGACGATTGCCTCTTTCGTCCGACGAATCCTTAACGGCAATCAACCCAAAACATCAACAATCCCACATAACGCGCGTCTGATCCTTCAATAGTCGACAGTCGAAAACCCCAATCCAACTGTCGAGGAATTTAAGCTTCCGCAACCTCGTCCAGTTTCACGCCCACTAAACGACTAATACCGGTTTCAGGCATCGTCACGCCGTACATCATCTCCGCTTTCGACATCGTTTTTTTGTTGTGGGTGATGATAATAAACTGGGTGTCATCGGCAAAAGATCGGATCATCGATGCAAACCGCTCAATATTGGCATCATCCAGCGGGGCATCCACCTCATCCAGCACACAGAAAGGCGATGGTTTTACCAGGTAGATGGCAAACAGCAGCGCAATGGCGGTCAGGGTTTTTTCACCACCGGAGAGCTGGCTGATGCTCGACGGGCGCTTGCCGCGCGGGTTCGCCTTGATTTCAATTTTAGCTTCCAGCGGATCAACCACATCCTGTTCAATAATGAGGTCACAATTGTCATCTTCCTCAAACAGCGTGTGGAACACCGACTGAAAATTTACGCGAATCTGCTCAAACGTTTTGTTAAAGCGCTCGGTGGCGGTCCGGTTAATCTCATCAATCGTCTCCCGCATCTCATTTTCGGCCTTTTGAAGATCTTCAATCTGCTCCTCGTAAAAATCGAGCCGCTCCTTCTCCTCCTCGTACTCATCAATGGCCAGGTGATTCACCTCACCAATGCGGTTTAGCTTCTGTTTCAGCCAGCTAATCCGCTGTTTGGCCTCGTCGGGCGACATCTCCTCCGGCAGCTCTTCCGTCAGCTGATCCATCAAAATTCCGTACGTCTCCCAAACATAATCGGAGAGCGTTTGGGCCTGCAACTCGAATTTCTCCCTGGCCATTGTTAAATGATGGACCAGCTCGGTATTGACCTCTTTATTGCGGCGCAGTTCCTTTAGATCATCGGTGATTTCTTTGATCTCCCCCCGCTGTTTAGCAGCCGCTTCTTCAGCCTCGCTCAGCATTTGATCGGCCGCTATTTTTTGCTCGCGAGACTGCTCCAGCTGCTTTTCCGTCTGCTCAATCGAATCTTTATACGACTCAATCTTCCCGGCACTCTCCTCCATCATTTTTTGGCGCGACTCCAGCCGGTTTTGGATCGACTCAATGCCACGCTCGGCCCTCTCGATCTCTTTTTCCAGGTTCTGGGCCCGGTTTTTTACGTCCTGGTGCTTAAGCTGAGCGTCGTTGTAGCGGTTCTGGGCAATGGCCCGTTCCTCTTCAAGAGACTCCAGCCGCTCTTTCTTCTCATTCTGCCGGTCGGTCAGCTCAATAATTTTCTCCTGCAGCTCCTTCTGTTCCGGCTGAAGGCTATCGAGCTGTTCCGCGGCACGATCTTCATTTTCAGAGATATTCTCTTTCCGGTTGGTCAGATCGGAAATATTCTTCTGGTACACCTGGATGCCCGATTGGTACCGGCTGATCTCCTGCTCCAGTTTCCGGGCCTCCTGTTGACTCTCTTTCATCGCGTGGCGAATGGTTTCAGGATTGAGCTCCCGGAGCTGTTCCTCAATCTCCAGCAGCTCCCCCTCTGCTTTTTCAAAAGCGGCGGTGTGTTCATCCAGGCACTTTTGAAGCTTTTCGAGCTTATCGTTAATTCCGAGCCGGATTCCCGCCTGCTTGTTCTTGCTGCCGCTCTTGTAGAACCGGTTGGATGTGATAAGGTCCCCATCGGGCGTGACGGCACTTGTTATCTGGTCGGGCAGCGGTGTGGCCTCCTCCACGGATTCAGTCAGCATCACGGAGCCGGTGAGCAGTTGTGCCACGGCTCTGAATTGCTCTTCCGTGCGGATGTGATGGCAGATCGATTCCGGTGCAACCGTGTAGGAGTCGGAGAGTTCCGCCAGCGGGATGAATGTGGCCCGTCCCTTTTTCTGATCTTTCAGAATGTGGGAGGCGCGCACGGCATCCTGCATGGTATCCACCACAACGTAGTGAATGGCATCGCCAAGGGCGGCTTCCAGCGCGGCCGCTTTATCTTCATCCGTCTGAAGCAGATCGCCAACCGAGCGCATGGTATTGAAATCCTGCGCATGATGCTCCATCAAAAACGTTACCGATCCCGGCAAGCCCTCGCTTGATTCCGCAAGGCTCTCCATCAGGGAGATTTCCGACCGGGCCGATTCCATCCTGCTTTTTGCCGAACGCATCGCATCCCGCATCTCTTCGCGTTCAGCCTGGAGCTGTTCCCGCTTTTCGGAGACCTGCTGAAGCTCTTCTTCCTTCTCCCTGAGCGACTGGTTTACGTTCTCCAGCTTCCCGCTGCTGATTTTCAGTTCACCCCTGGCGTTGTCGATCTCCTCTTCCAGGTCTTCAATATCGCGGTTGATCCGGAGGCGGTCGTCCTCGCTGTTTTCCAGCTTCGATTCCAGCCTGATCCGTTCAGACTGCAGCTCGCGAAGTTTTTTATTGGTCTCGCCCACCGCAATTTCGAGCTCATACAGCTCATGGCGGATCTGCGTATATTTTTGCTGCAGCTCGTTGAAGGTCTCTTTTGAATCCTTCAGGCTTTTTTCGGACTGATCAAGCGTATCAGAAAAATTGGTGAGCTGTTTTTCATTGGTTTCCTTTAGCTGACGAAGCTCCTCAAGGTCGGTATGGCTTTGCTTGATATCCTTTTGCTGGCTCTCGATCACGTTCGTTTCATTCTTGATCTTCTCACGAACGATCCGCAGATTCGTCTCCATCTCCTTTATGGAGTTGCCAAGCTGGCTTACCCGGCGCTGCGCTTCAGCCTGAACACGCTCTTTGTCGATCAGCCGGTTGCCTGCTTTCTCTTCCGACTCCTCCAGTTTGTCCAGCTTCGACGTGATCTCCCGCTTCTCTTTCTCCGCATTCTCGATACGCTCTTTCAGCGGTTTCAGCTCATCCTGGATCGCCAGGAACTGCTGGCGATTGTAGGCTTTATCGAGGCTGACAAGTTCGTTTTGATATTTCTTCGCCTTGGCCGCTTTTTCCGCCTGGATTTCAAGAGAACGGGCCTTCTTTCGAACTTCAACCAGGATATCCTCAAGCCGCTGCAGGTCGTTCAGCGTCTGATCCAGTTTCCGCAGGGTTCGTTTGCGCTGATCTTTGTATCGGGTCACACCGGCCGCCTCTTCAAACAGCCTGCGGCGATCGTTGTTGCGGTCGTTCAGAATTTCCTCTACCATCTTCAGCTCAATCACCGAGTAGGCATCGGAACTCATTCCCGTATCCATAAACAGCTCCATGATATCCTTGAGCCGGCACGGCGTGTCGTTGATCAGGTATTCGCTGTCGCCGGAGCGGTAGAGGCGGCGGGTGATGGTCAATTCGCTGTATTCGGTAGGCAGGATTCCCTTGTTGTTCACGAAGGTCAGCGATACATCCGCCAGGCCGAGCGCTTTCTTTTTGGCCGTTCCGTTAAAAATCACGTTGCTCATGGAGCTGGAGCGGAGCAGCGTGGGGCGCTGCTCCCCGAGAACCCAGCGCAGGGCATCCACGATATTAGATTTTCCGCACCCGTTTGGCCCTACAATAGCCGTGATTCCGCTATCAAATTTTACATGTGTTTTATGGGCAAAACTTTTAAAGCCATGTAATTCAAGATCAGATATATACATTCAGAGAGAGTCTAAAACGCCATATTTGTGATGTGAGGCTTCTGCAAAAACCGGTACGCAAAAAGAAAAGAGCGGGAGGGTCGAGCAGACCTGGCCGGAACGCGTTGAGCCGCGTTACACGGTCATGATCTCCTCTTCCTTCTTCTCGAACAATTTGTCGACCGTCCCGATATGCTTATCGGTCAGAGCCTGGACTTCATCTTCGGCTTCGAAACGTGAATCTTCGGGAAGGGACTCGCTATCAACCGTACGTTTAATCTCGTCATTCGCATCTCTGCGGGTATTTCGAATACTGATTCGCGCATTCTCAGCCACCTCTTTAGCATGCTTCACCAGCTCTTTGCGGCGCTCCTCGGAGAGAATCGGAAGCGGTATACGAATGATCGTACCGTCGTTACTGGGGTTCAGGCCAAGGCCGCCGGCCATGATGGCTTTTTCAATATCTTCAAGGATCGATTTGTCATACGGCTGGACCGTAAGCAGGCGGGCTTCGGGTGCACTGACGTTCGCAAGCTGATTCAGCGGGGTTTGTGACCCGAAATAATTCACCTTGATATTGTCTAACAGCGAAGGACTGGCCTTTCCAGCACGGATATGTGAAAACTCTTTTTTTGCAAAAGATACAGCCTCAGCCATGCTCTCTTTTGCGGTATCGATGATGAGTTGAAGATCTTCGGGAATCATATAGCCGTAATTAGAAGTTTATGGGCAAATAACTTTATGTGATTGTAATAACAGGAAACTTACGAATTATCAGGTTCATCCCAAACAACCGTCGTACCCACCGGTTCATCGGTACAAACTACTTTTTTAAAATTTTCAGGCACATTCATGTTGAAGACAATAATCGGCGTTTTGTTTTCCCTGCAGAGTGTAAACGCTGTTAAATCCATCACGTCCAGCCTCATATCAAGCACTTTGTCTCCCGAAATGACATCGTACTTCTTGGCCCCGCTGTTTTTTTCGGGGTCCGAGTCGTAAATCCCGTCTACTCTTGTCCCTTTCAGAATCACATCCGATTCAATTTCGATGGCCCGGAGAGCGGCGGCTGTGTCCGTCGTGAAGTATGGGTTGCCCGTGCCGGCCCCGAAGATGATCACCCGCCCTTTTTCCTGGTGGCGAATGGCCCGGCGACGGATATACGGTTCGGCAATCTCTTCCATCCGGATAGCGCTCATCAGACGGGTATGAACGCCTTTGCGCTCAAGGGCATCCTGCAGCGCCATGCTGTTGATCATGGTGGCAAGCATCCCCATATAATCTCCCTGGACACGGTCCATTCCAAGAGTTGCACCTTTCACACCCCGGAAGATATTCCCGCCCCCGATCACAATGGAAATTTCCACTCCCTCTTCATGTACGGCTTTAATTTCGTTTGCATAAAGGCTCAGGATATCGCCATCAATTCCATGCCCCTGTTCGCCCAGGAGGGCTTCTCCACTCAATTTTAGAAGTATGCGCTTGTATTGATTTGCCACGATTTTGGAATTAAAAGGATTTCAAATTGGTAGATCAAAAAAAAGGCCGCCAAAAATGGCAGCCTTAAAAGCAATCAGTAATTACGACTCTCCGAGCTGGAGTCGATGAAACGACCTGACAAGGGGTGCGTTATTCTGCTCCAGGTATTCTGTGACGGAGATGCTGTTATCTTTCACAAATTTCTGCTCAAGAAGGACGCGCTCTTCGTAGAATCGCCGCAGCTTGCCCTTGGCCGCCTTTTCAGCGATCTCTTCGGGCTTGCCTTCGTTGATCAGCTGCTCTTTTGCGATTTCGAGTTCCTTCTCAACAATGGATGTGTCCACATTGTCGCGCACTACGGCAAGCGGGTTCATTGCGGCGATCTGCATTGCAATGTCTTTGCCAATCTGTTCCGCGTCAACATCGCCCTCAAACTCAACAAGAACGCCAAGCTGGTTGCCGGGATGGATGTAGTCGACAAGTGCGCCATCCGTTTTCACGAATACAACATTGCTGACCTCAATCTTTTCGCCGATTTTGCCAACCATTGTTTCAAGCTGTTTTTCGACGGTAATATCGCCCATCGACTCTTTCATCAGCTCATCACGTGAGCTACTCTCTTTTTTAAACGCAAGATCGACAAATGCCCTCGCCTGCTCCTGGAAATCGTCATTCCTTGCAACGAAATCTGTTTCGCAGTTGATTTCAAGAAGTACCGCTTTGGAGCGGTCGTCACTGATTTTTGAGAGGATCAATCCCTGGTCGGCTTCCCGGTCTGCTCGTTTCTCGGAAACTTTCTGCCCTTTTTTACGCAGAAATTCGATCGCCTTATCCATATCGCCATCTGATGCTTTCAGGGCTTTTTTGCAATCCATCATGCCGGCGCCGGTTTTATCGCGCAGCGATTTTACATCTTTTGCACTAATGCTCATCGGTTTTGAAAATTAAATCGTTTAACGGTTATTTCGTTTCTTTTTTCTCGGTATCGGCAGATTCCGATTTCTCATCGGTATCGGTATCGGCGTCCGTATCCTCAGCTTCTGTTTTCTTCTCCGTTTCAGATGCTTCGGCAGCCGGTGCGTCATCTTTTTTGGCATCTTCTGTTTTGGAGCCGGTGTCGTCAGATGATCCGGTATCGGGAACATCTTTTCGCCGACGTCGTTTACGACGTTTAGAGGGTGAAGCGGCCTCTTTAACCGACACCTCTTCATCCGCCGAGTCATCAGCGGCTGATTCGGAACGGGCTTCCTGCGCGGCCTCTTCCATCAGCTCCTCTTCTTTGAGCGCTTCCCGCTCGGCATTTCCTTCAATGATGGCATCCGCCACCTGTCCGGTTACCAGCTGGATGGTCCGCGCGGAGTCATCGTTTGCCGGGATGATATGATCAGGAATATCAGGGTCGCTGTTGGTGTCAATCATTGCCACGATCGGGATGTTCAGCTTTACAGCCTCGTTCATCGCGATATTCTCTTTAATCGTATCAATCACAAAAATAGCACCCGGCAGACGCGTCATATTTGCAATACCGCCAAGGGTCATCTCCAGTTTTTCCTGCTCGCGCTCCAGCATCAGACCTTCTTTTTTCGTCAGCTCATCAAAGGTGCCGTCGGTTTTCATCTGCTCGATCTCCTCCATGCGGGAGATGCTTTTTCGAACGGTGCTGAAGTTGGTGAGCATTCCACCGAGCCATCGGTGGGTGATATAGGGCATACCACAACGGATAGCCTCCGTTTTTACAATCTCCTGGGCCTGTTTTTTTGTCCCCACAAAGAGAATGGTTTTACCTGCTCTTGCCAGTTTTGTTACTTCATCCAGGGCTTCCTGGAGATATTTTTGTGATTTCTTAAGATCAATGATGTGAATGCCGTTCCTGGGCATAAAGATGAATTCTTTCATCTTTGGATTCCAGCGGCGGGTCAGGTGACCAAAATGGGCGCCTGATTTCAATAGTTCTTGTACGGATGATGCTTTAGGCATTATATAAGTCTGTTTATTTTTGAGTTAGTCCTCTACGCAGGTCATCCCCGATGCGCTAATCCCGGATTGAACGATTCAGAGCCTGAACACTCGGCGAAGGGTCGCTGCGTATGTGTTTTTCAGGGTTCAGGGTCCAGGGTTCATGTAGCAAGGTGCAAGACAACTTGTACCCTGAACCTTGTACCGTGTTTATCGTTTACTGAACTGGAATTTCTTCCGTGCTTTTGGCTGGCCATACTTTTTGCGTTCTACCATGCGGTCGTCTCTTGTTAACAACCCAACTTCTTTAAGCTTGGTGTGAACGTCTTCGTTATGGTCATCAAGCGCACGGGCAAGTGCCAGGGAAATGGCGCCTGCCTGGCCGGTTACGCCGCCGCCACGAACCGTTACTTTAAAGTCGTACTGACCGTCGAGTTCAGTAACTTCGAGAGGCATTTTAGCGACGTTGATTCGAGCCTGTGTGCTCAAATAGTCGTCGATAGGCTGGCCATTAACAATAAATTTACCCGTTCCAGGCTTTACGTAGAGCCGGGCAGTTGAAGTCTTTCGTCGTCCAATATAATTTTCTTTCGCCATGATAATTGTTTAGTCGAGCTCTATTTTTTCTGGTTTTTGAGCGGTCAGTGTGTGAACCGGACCGGCAAAAATTCGGATATTTCTTAACAGCTGGCTGCCGAGTTTGTTTTTGGGCAGCATGCCTTTCACCGCGATTCGAACGAGTGATGTGGGATCCTTTTCAAGCATTTCACTTGCGCTGGTAAAGATCTCCCCGCCGGGATAGCCGGTGTGACGGAAATACTCTTTGTTATTCATTTTATTTCCGCTGAGCGCAACTTTTTCTGCGTTGATGACTACTACGTTATCACCCACATCCATATGCGGTGTGAATTCCGGCTTGTTCTTTCCACGCAGGATAGAAGCAATCGTACTGCTTAAACGGCCAAGCGGTTGATCTTCCGCATCAACAAGCACCCATTTCTTTTCGATGTCAGACGGCGTTGCCGAAAATGTTTTGTTACTAATCGTGTTCACGAGATTCTCTTTTTGTTTTGCAAAATTGACAAGTCGATAAAAATAGGAGTAAATAATTTTTATTGCAACAACAGAAATAGAAAAGCTTTAACCTGGCTTCCGGTGCTTCAGCAAGTCTGGCAGATTGGCGAAGATATTATCGTAAATTTCTCGTATTTTTTTAATCCAATAATATAAAAATTTGTACTGTTGTTGTACTTTTGCTTAACCGCACGTTGTTATAAAAATGTGCACTTCTTTTGAACTATTGGATTCCTGATTACGATATATTCAGATAATAAATAGTAAGCCTGTATAGCATCCGTATTTTTAATCAAAAAAATTGACAAAGAGGATACCATGGCCGATAAGAATCCACTTCTAACAACACGAATCCCGATTCCCGGAGCTGAAGGTAATGTTCACGCCTACAGCCTGAAAAAGCTTGAAGAGCTGGGATATGGAAAGATCAGCAAATTGCCTTTTACGATTAAAGTATTGCTTGAGGCGGTGTTGCGGGAATATGACGGTTACACGGTCACTGAAGACGATGTGAAAATCCTGGCCGAGTATAACGCCGCAAAACCGACGGGCGAGATTCCCTTTAAACCGTCGCGTGTGGTGTTGCAAGATTTTACCGGCGTACCGGCCGTGGTAGACCTCGCCGCCCTGCGGTCCGCGATGAAGCGGATGGGCGGAAATCCAACCTCCATCAATCCGCAGGTTCCGGTGGACCTGGTGATTGACCACTCGGTCCAGGTCGACATGTTCGGAAAAGATGCCGCACTCATGTTTAACGTGGAGCGCGAGATGGAGCGTAATAACGAGCGGTATGAATTTTTGAAATGGGGCCAGAAAGCATTTGATAACTTCCGTGTGGTTCCCCCGGGCCGCGGAATTGTTCACCAGGTAAACCTCGAGTACCTGGCCAAAGGAGTCTTTACGCGAAAAGAGGATGACGGCACAACCGTTGCCTATCCGGATACGCTTGTGGGTACCGACTCCCACACCACGATGATTAACGGGCTCGGAATCCTGGGCTGGGGTGTGGGCGGTATCGAAGCGGAAGCCGCGATGCTGGGTCAGCCGATCTATATGCTGGTGCCTGAAGTTGTGGGCGTAAAATTGACCGGGAAACTCCGGGAAGGCATCACCGCCACCGATCTGACGCTGACCGTCACCGAGATGCTGCGCCGTCATGGGGTCGTAAGCAAATTCGTAGAATTTTTCGGCCCGGGTCTGAGCAGCATGAGCCTGCCCGATCGCGCGACCATTGCCAACATGTCGCCTGAATATGGCGCGACCATGGGCTTTTTCCCGATCGACAGTGAAGCGCTGCGCTACATGCGCCGAACCGGACGCGATGAAGAGCTTGTAAACCTTGTGGAAGCCTACACGAAAGAGCAGGGACTCTTCAGAACCGACGATACGCCCGATCCCGAGTTTACTGAAACATTAGAGCTCGATCTTGGTGATGTTGAAACTTCCCTTGCCGGGCCGAAGCGTCCGCAGGACCGGATTACGCTGCCAAATATGAAGAGGACGTTTGAATCTTCGCTCACCAGCGATGACCCCACGATGGGCTTCAACCTGACGCAGGAAAAACTGACCAACAAAGGCATATTTAAAAACGGGCAGACCGTTGAGATGAAACACGGCGATGTGGTGATTGCGGCGATTACAAGCTGCACCAACACATCCAATCCAAGCGTGATGCTGGGAGCGGGAATTATTGCCAAAAAGGCGATTGAGAAAGGCATGAAGGTACCGCCGTATGTAAAAACATCGCTGGCGCCCGGCTCGCGGGTTGTAACGGAATATCTGAACGAGGCCGGCCTCACAGATTATATGGATCAGCTTGGATTTAACCTGGTGGGATATGGATGCACCACCTGCATCGGGAATTCCGGGCCGCTGCCTGAAGCGGTTGAAACCGCTATTAAAGAGGGCGATCTGATTGCAGCCGGCGTACTGTCCGGAAACCGGAACTTTGAAGGGCGCATCCACCCGTATGTGAAAGCCAACTACCTGGCATCCCCGCCGCTGGTGGTGGCCTACGCACTGGCCGGCACGGTGGATATCGACCTGGAGCACGAACCGGTTGGAAAAGATAAAGACGGAAGCGATGTCTATCTGAAAGATATCTGGCCGACATCCGATGAAATTAAAGAGTTTCTTGACGAAGCGATTCGTCCCGAGCTGTTTGATAAGATGTACAGCGATATTTTCGAATCGGAAACGTGGGATAAGATTTCTGTTGGCGGCGGAGAGCTCTATGAATGGAAGCCGGAATCCACCTACATCCAGGAGCCGCCGTTCTTCCAGGGTATGGGCGAAGACCCGGACCCTATCAAGCCGATTAAAGGTGCCAAGGCGCTGGTGAAAGTGGGCGATTCCATTACCACCGATCATATTTCACCCGCAGGAAATATCAAAACGGACAGCCCCGCAGGCGAATACCTTATCGAGAACGGCGTGGAAGTGCGCGAGTTCAACTCGTACGGATCACGCCGCGGAAACGACCGGGTGATGACCCGCGGGACGTTTGCCAACGTGCGGTTCAAGAATCAGCTTGCACCGGGTACGGAAGGCGGATTTACCAAATACCATCCAACGGGTGAAATTACCACGATCTTTGATGCGGCCGAACGCTACAAGGAAGATGGCACACCGCTGGTAGCGCTGGCCGGCAAAGAGTACGGAACCGGCTCCTCACGCGACTGGGCCGCGAAAGGCACCATTCTGCTGGGTGTGAAGGCGGTCATTGCAACGTCATACGAACGGATTCACCGGTCCAACCTGGTAGGCATGGGCGTGCTGCCGCTGCAGTTTGCCGAGGGCGAAAGTCATGAATCCCTGGGACTGGACGGCTCGGAAGAGTTTACCATCCATATTGATGACAATCTGAAGCCGCAACAAACCGTGAAGGTGGAAGCGAAAAAGGCCGACGGAACCGTCGTGAAGTTTGACACGGTTAACCGTATTGACACGCCGGTGGAGATCGATTATTTCCGCAACGGCGGCATTCTCCACAAGGTACTCCGCGATTACGTGGAAGAAGACAAAAAGCAGCGGGCTTAATGCCAGAGACCTAGGTTCCCAAAACCTTGGAGGTCTGTTTTTCTTTAAACCCGTCAGGTTTCTGAAAACCTGACGGGTTTTTTTATGAAATGTAGATCCACAATGTTTTTTTGAGACATTACCGATCTTTTATTGCACGAAAATAATCCCATTTACTATCACCTCATCTTTCCCGATAATAGAAACTTACACCAAACGAGATAAGCAGAGACGAATATTAAGTCAAATGTAAACTCTCGGTCGAACCTGTCAGAGTCCTCTGGATATGATGGAGTTGGATTTTGTGTGAAAAACACTCTTAATTAATTTTTTCTCTAAGCAACCGACGCTGACATCCCGAAAGCTTTCGGGACGGAAAACACCGGGAATGCTGTCAGGTCTTAACGCCAATTTGCCTTTGACATAACACCAGGATACCCTATGCCGGACCGGATTCTTCTAATTGACTGCCCCGATGAGAAAGGGCTGATCTATAACATCACCAAGGTGATCTACAACCATAACCTGAACGTGGTAAGCAACCAGGAATTTGTGGAACCGGATGCCGGCATGTTTTTTATGCGTACCGTGGTGGAGGGGAACGGCTGGAGTCAAGAGATTGAGGAGAATCTGAATAACGTGCTGCCCGAAAAGGCGAACCTTCGGGTGGCCACCATGAAAAAGCGTCCGGTCGTGATTCTGGCAACAAAGGAGCCGCACTGTCTTGGCGAGATCCTGCTGAAAAACGCCTATGGGGTATTGCCATCAGATGTGAAAGCGGTGATCAGCAACCACGATGAACTTCGGCCGCTGGCGGAGTCGTTCAACATCCCGTTTCATCATGTGCCGGTGGCGGGTGCGAGCCGCGAAGAGCATGAAGAAAAGGTATTAAAACAGATCAACCCGTATGCCCCCGATTACCTGGTGCTGGCCAAATATATGAGGATTTTCACGCCCGGTTTTGTAGAGCAGTTTCCCAACCGGATTGTCAACATTCACCATTCGTTTTTGCCCGCATTTGTCGGCGCCTCACCCTACCGGCAGGCGTACGACCGCGGCGTGAAGATCATCGGGGCGACGGCCCATTTTGTCACCGAAGATCTGGATGAGGGCCCCATTATCGCGCAGGACGTACTGCCGGTGAACCACACCTACACGGCGAAAGGGATGGCACAGGCCGGGCAGGATGTGGAGAAAAATGTCCTCAGCCGCGCCCTGAAACTGGTCCTGGAAGAAAAAGTCTTCATTTACAGGCACAAAACGATTTTGTTTGAGTAAAAAAGTAGGTCTCCCGAAAGCCTTCGGGACTGCTTCGACAGGATTGGTAGTGAACTAAAGAGTTGAGTCAAATGTAGGGTATGGCTCTTTAACAACGATGTGGTTCGTAATTGACGAAAAGCTGCAAATACAATAATCGAAGCAGGAGCTTCGATTTACAAATTCTTGCTTGCTTCAAAATAATCGAAGCGGGAGCTTCGATCTACAAATCTTTTGTCTCATTGACCGTTATTTATTAAACTTAGTTTAGTTAAACTAACAATTGATTCATGGAAAAAGTCAACATTCATAATGCCAAAACGCATCTGTCAAAATTGATTGAAAAAGTTTTGGACGGTGAAGAAATCATCATTGCAAAGTATGGGAAGCCACTGGTGCGCCTGGAGCCGTATCGTCCGGTAGAAAAACGAACACCGGGGAGCTGGAAGGGCAAGGTGTGGATCGCTGAAGACTTTGATGAATTGCCTGAAGAGATTGAAAAACCATTCAAGGGTGAATTGGATTGAATTACCTGATGGACACCCATATTCTGCTTTGGTGGCTGATGGATGATCCTAAACTCGGATCCGATGTCCGTCAAATCTTAAAACTTGAACCGGTTTGGGTCAGCAGCGCCGTTGTTTGGGAGATGGTGATTAAGCAGAGAATTGGAAAACTAACGATACCGGGCAGGATAGATCAACAACTTTCAGACGAAAAGTTCAGCGTTTTGGATATAAAATTAACTCACGTTATGGCACTTGAGGGATTGGAAGATCATCATGCGGATCCATTTGACAGAATTCAGATCGCCCAGGCCAAAACGGAGGGATTCACATTTATTACCAAAGACCGGGTTATTCAAAAATATCAGGGGCTGGATTTTTTAGCGGTTTGATATTAGATCATTTGGAGTAGGAAGAAGTGTACCGTAGGTCGGACGTCCCCGCCTGGCAGGATTCGTTATAAATTGATGATAGGTAATCAACTGCGAAATGGATCTTTAACAAAGATTTCCTCATCATCTAAATCCGGCTTGTTACAGAATAATCGAAGCGGGAGCTTCGATTTACGTAGGTGGGTTTACCGCTGGAGCAGCACCTGTGCGGCGGTCAGGTTAAAGGACTCGTCGGACGAAAAAACCAATCGTCCGACGAGGCGAGAGACCTGTCAGCATTCCGGCGGGGTTCCGGATTCTGACAGCGTCGGGGCACAACCGCTACCCTATTTCAGGGTTTCATGTCAAGTCAACAATCTCTTTCAACGCTGACAGATCCGGTGGGTGCTGTCAGGTTGAAGGTCAAACCTCATCATGGCGAAAGCATCCCGTCAGGTGGTCGTTTACCATTCCTACGGACTGCATGTAGGCGTAGCAGATGGTCGGGCCTACGAATTTAAATCCATCTTTCTTCATCTGCTTGCTCATCTTGCGGGAGATCTCCGTTTCCGCGGGAACCTGGTTCATAGCTTCAAAATGATTGACGATCGGATCTGCATCCACAAAACTCCAGATATACTGGCTGAAGGAGCCGTGCTTTTCCACAATCTCGAGGTACACTTTTGCATTCTGTATGGCCGCATCCACTTTCAGGCGGTTCCTGATGATTCCGGGATTGGACAGCAGTTCGGCTCTCTTGGCTTCATCGTACCGGGCGACTTTCTCCGGGTCGAAATGATCAAAGGCCTCTCGGTAGTGCACACGCTTTTTCAGCACGGTAAGCCAGCTCAGGCCCGCCTGTGCTCCCTCCAGGATCAGCATTTCGAACAGGTGACGATCATCAGTATTGGGAACACCCCATTCGGTATCGTGATACTCTTTTTCAAGTTCTGAATGAGTGGCCCAGTCGCATCTTGGTTTGTTATCCATGAGTTTAGCTTACGTAAAAATGGTTTTATTATGAGATTTCTCCGGTATCGAATATTTCCGCCAACACTTCTCAAACATTAAATCTTCAATTCCTTATCTTCCGACAAAATCCACTCACATTCAACTATTTAATTCAAAAGCATCAAATATGCACACTATTGTAAGAGTATCCGGAGATGGAATTGGCCCTGAAATTACCAACGCGGTATCCCGTATCCTGGAAGCCGCACGTGTAGAGATCAACTGGGTTGATGCACGGGCGGGCGAAGCCGTTTTTGATGAAACCGGCAACCCGCTCCCCGATGAAACGATCGAAGCCATTAAAAAGCACCGGATCGTTTTAAAGGGACCCCTGACGACCCCCGTTGGCGCCGGATTCCGATCGATAAATGTAGCTCTTCGCCAGAAATTCGACCTCTACAGCAATATTCGTCCCGCGAAATCGGTCCCCAACGTGGACAGTAATTTCCGCGGCGTTGATATGGTCATGTTTCGCGAAAACACACAAGGCCTCTACATCGGCAAAGAGCACTGGGTGGATGATGAAGAGAAGCATGCCGAAAGTATTGCTGTTGTAACGGAAGGCGCCAGTGAGAAGATCATCACCGCGGCATTTGAGTACGCCAAAAAACGGGGACGCAAGAAAGTAACGCTGGTCCACAAAGCCAATATTTTGAAACTCACCACCGGACTTTTTCTGAACGTGGGCAAACGTGTGGCTCAGAACTACCCGGACATCGAATTCCAGGACCTAATCGTAGACAACATGGCCATGCAGATGGTATTGGACCCGGGCCAGTTTGATGTGATTGTCACCACCAACTTGTTTGGCGATATCCTTTCCGATCTCGCCTCCGGCCTTGTTGGCGGATTGGGAGTAACCGGCGCAGCCAATATTGGCGATGATGCCGCGATGTTTGAGGCGGTCCACGGCTCAGCACCCGATATTGCCGGCCAAAACAAAGCCAACCCGATCGCCCTGCTTTTCTCCGCGTTGATGATGCTGGAATACCTGGATCAACATCACGCTGCTGAGCGAATCCGTTCGGCTGTTTATGCCGTCCTTCAAGATTACAAGCCGGTTTGTACGCCGGATATCGGCGGTGAAGGGACAACCTCAAGCTTTACGGATGCGGTCTGTAGAATTTTGACGAACTAAGTCCGCTATCACAAGATTGAATTCAACATTCACGGCAGGCCTCACGTCCCATCAGCCTGCCGTCTTTTTTACCATGAGTTCGATAAGCGGCGCTGAATATTAAGACACGCTACAATAAGTTTTATATCGAATCCACTCTATATACTCCCTCAAAGCTCAACAAACTCCACATTCCGGGTTTCTGTATCGTAAAATGCAATCATGGCATCCTGGTCGAACCCGTTGACGCTGCCGGGATTAATCGAGATTGTCTCTCCCGCGGTCTCCACATCCGCCTGGTGTGTGTGGCCCGATATCACCACATCATAGAGACCCGATTTTTCAAGGCTCTCCGTAATTTCGGGATAGGTTCCGTGATAAACGGCCACTGTCTGTTTGTCTGCATCAAAGCTAAAAAATCCGCCGTGCAGTGTGCCCCCGATCTCATCAAATTTTTTCATTAACAGGTATTTGTCCCCGTCGTTGTTGCCAAAAATACCGTGAAGCGGCACTCCCTCAAACAACGGAATGGTAAACGGGCTGCAGTAGTCGCCGGCATGGATCACCATCTCCGCTTGTCTCTCCTTAAAAACAGCCACAGCTTTTGTAATATTTTCTACGTGATCGTGTGAGTCGGAACAGATTCCAATAAGCATGATGGTTAAAAAGTTTCTGAATAGAGATCTCTACTCAACAAAAGGTGAAAAATGAAACCGCAAAAGGCAACATCGATTACGATGAAGGTTTTAAATCTCATCGAATCCTCAAGCATTATAATGATCTCTGCATTACTGTCTGAAGCCTTTATAATCGCCGGCTGTCTTGGCTACCGGGTCCATTCAGCTTTCAAATCAAATCGCCCCTCCTGCTTATCCTTTTGCGCGGAATTTGTTACTTTATCACTCTTATGATTAACTGAAAAAACCAACAAACAACTTTATGTCAGTCACAAAAGAAGATGTACAGTATATGGCCCACCTGGCCAGGCTACAGCTTGAAGACGAACAAGCTGAGGGACTCAAACAGGATATGAATAAAATTCTGGGCTATATTGATAAACTTGAGCAGCTCGATACATCCGATGTGGAGCCGCTGGAGCACGTGACCGATCAGCCAACCAACCTCCGGAAGGATGAGGCGAAGGAGCCGATATCGCACGATGACGCTCTTAAAAATGCGCCTGATGCCGATTCCGATTATTTCCGTGTTCCACGCGTCATAGAGTAATTCATAGTTTCTTATCCGATACTCCCCTTTTAAATACATCTGAATGGCCGCACAAAAAAAAGGAAAGAAAAAATCTCAGCCTCCTACTGCAAACAGAAACCCGTGGGAGAGGCTTTCATCCGGTAAAAAGCACCTGATCTGCCTGGGCTTTCTCTTTATCCTGCCGTTCATTCTGTTCAACGCCTCCACGCTTGGCGGGCAGCAGTATATGGGGCACGATGTGATTCAGTGGCGCGCAGGTGCCGAATCGATCATTGAACATCAGGAAACCTACGACGAGGTTGCCCACTGGGCTTCCAATATGTTTTCCGGTATGCCCGCTAACACGATTTCGCACCCTCCCCAGGTTTGGAACCTGGACACACTTCTCAAAAAGGTGTTCGATTTTATGTATCCTGCACTCGAGTACTGGGTCCTCTTCGCCGGCGCCTATACCATGCTTCTGCTGATCGGCTTCCGGCCGCTGACGGCTGTTTTTGGATCGATCATCATCGGCTTCAGTACCTACATTCCCATCATTATCGGGGCGGGTCATAATGCCAAATTCCTGGCGTACATTTACATCCCCTGGATCTACGTGGGATATTTTCTGGTCACCCGATCCAACGTTAACCGGTGGCTGGCATTTTTTGCCTTCGGCCTTGCGCTAACCCTTCACCTGCGATCCTACCATCCACAGGTCACCTACTTTTTCCTTTTTCCTCTACTCACACTTTTTATCACGGATGGTGTGCGGGCTTATAAAGCATCGTCATTTAGCGCCTTCTCGAAGCAGACCGCTTGGTTAACATTGGCGGCCGTCGTTGCGCTTTTAATTACCGCGCAATTGTACTGGAGTACGGCCGAATACAGCACCTACAGCATGCGCGGCGGATCCGAGGTAGAAAATACCGAGGGACTGTCTCAAAACTACGCCTTTGCCTGGTCGCAGGGGATTGGCGAATTACTGACGCTGGTGATACCGGGTTCGTACGGCGGTGCCTCAGCCGACGCCTACTGGGGCCCCAAATCGGTCACCAGCGGCCCTCACTATATGGGGGCACTTGTGGTTCTGTTTTTTGTTATCGGGGTGATCAAATCACGCCATAAACTCAAATGGGTGTTTCTGGGTCCAGGCATCGCCACCATGATCTTTTCGCTGGGTGAAAATTTTCTATTGATCAACGGGCCGATGTTCAACTATTTTCCGCTGTTTGACAAATTTCGTGCCCCCGAAATGTGGCTGATGACCACCGTCTTCTGTTTTGCGGTGGTAGCGGTGATGGGAATCGGCTGGATGGTTGACCAGTTTTATCTTGCGGGAAAAAAACGTACAGATGAGTGGAAGCAGGCCGTTTACATCGCGGCCGGTGCGGGGACATTGTTCATCGTCATTGGTTTTACAGCCCTCTCTTTTGAGAAAGCAGGCGAACGTGAACAGATCGCTCAACAGATTGCGCGGCAAAATCAGGTCTCCGTGGATGATCCGCGCGTCACCCGTTCGGTCAACAACTATATATCCAGCGAACTAACCCCGCAACGCCAAGAGATGGCTCGAGGAGACACGCTCCGCTTCGGACTCTTCTTTGCTGTGGGTATCGGCCTTCTCTGGTTTGCCGGGAACCGCACAATTTCTGCCTCCACAGCCCTGGCTTCCTTCAGCCTGCTGCTTGCTTTCGATATGATTCAGGTTGATAAACGCTACCTGAGCGACAACTCACTGGTTAACGGTTCCCTTGAGAGGGAACAAGTGATACAAAGACAAGAACGGGAGCTTGATCGGGTGATCGAAGAAAACGCCTACCACGAGGAAGGCTGGTCCTACAGAACATTTCCTTTGATTGACAACCCGTTTAACAACGCTATTCCCTCGTTTTTCTATCCTACAATCGGAGGCTACTCGGGTGCCAAACTTGGCTACTACCAGGACCTCATCGATGAAGCGATCTTCAGCGGGCCTTATGGGCTGAATACCGGGGTTCTGAATATGCTGAGCGTCAGGTTTATCACAAATCGCCAGGAGATCCCGATTCCCGGGTTTCAAACCATTCACAGCGGGCAGCAGGGATCAGTTATTGAAAATGAAAACGCATTGCCCAAAGCCTGGTTCGCAGACAGCGTTGAAATTTTGGATCGCCAGACCGATATACTTGAAACGATTTCGGAGGATTTTGATGCTGAATCGACTGCCTATGTTGCAGAACCACTATCCGGAAATGTGCGCCCGGACTCCGTTTCTGACGTCACGGTGACGGAGTACAACGCCAACCAGATTTCACTCGATATATCAAGAAATGAACCCGGCTTTCTGGTCCTAAGTGAGATCTGGTATCCGCCGGGCTGGTCAGCCACGCTAAACGGCGAGGAGATCGACATCATCCGGACCAACTACGTGCTGCGCGGGTTTCAGATTCCGGCCGGCAACCATCAGCTTGAGATGGTCCTCGAACCCGCCTGGTTTGCCACCGGAAACTGGCTGGCCAGAATTGGATCGGTGATTTTGTTTGGCTCCGCAATTGTTGGCGCCGTGATTTATTTCAGAAAAGAAGAGCCGTAGAGCGGGTCGCCTGACCCGCTTCTTCTGCAACCAGCCAAACCAAGAAAAGTTGTGAAAGGTGTAGGCACTTGTTGATTGCCGAACCGTAAAAAGAAATCTATTGCGCTGAACAACTCTTTCCCCCCTCAGCTCAGCGAGCCGAGCTACGTAGAGCGGGTCGCCTGACCCGCTTCCCTGGAACCGGGCAAACCAAGAAAACTCGTGAAAAGTGTAGGCATCTATTAAATATCGAGCCATAAAATGAAATATATTCCATCGACCAAATCTTTCCCTCTCGGCTCAGCGAGCCGGGCTACGTATGCAAACCAAGAAAAGTCGTGAAAGGCGTAGGCACCTATTAAATATCGACACGTAAATAGAAATCTATTCTACTGACCAAATTTTTCCCCTCGGCTCGGCGAGCCGGGCTGCGTAGAGCGGGTCGCCTGATCCGCTTCCCTGGAACCGGGCAAACCAAGAAAACTCGTGAAAAGTGTAAGCATCTATTAAATATCGAGCCATAAAATGAAATATATTCCATCG
>JAAAOB010000171.1 GCA_009909035.1 Bacteroidota bacterium | reverse complement strand
AACCATCGACGGTGATTTCCGTCCCACTCCCTGGTACGACTGGGACGACATCATCGATTTCGATTACAGTCAGCCCGGCCTTCGGAAATATATGACCGAAGCGATCAAATACTGGGTGGAGGAAGCTGATGTGGACGGTTACCGGTGTGATGTGGCCGGATTCGTACCCATCGACTTTTGGGAGAACGCGCGCCGGGAGCTGGAATCGATCAAACCGGTGTTTATGCTGGCCGAGTGGGAATCGCGAGACCTGCACAGGAGCGCATTCGATATGACATACGCCTGGAGCCTGTGGTTTGCACTTGAGTATCTATTCCAGGAGCAGAAAGGACTTCACAGCCTGCTGGAGTACCTGGCGCACGATGTGAGTACGTTTCCAGACGATGGCTACCGCATGACCTTCACCGAAAACCATGATAAAAACTCGTGGGAAGGGAACCAGTACAGCAACTACGGCGATGGGCTGCACGCTGCGATGGTATTATGCTGCACGGTAAATGGAATGCCGCTGGTCTACAGCGGGCAGGAAGCCGGGCTTGACCGGTCGCTCAAATTCTTCGAGAAAGACAAAATTGAGTGGAAGGATCATGAAAATTTCGGTATCTATCAAAAGCTCTTTCAGCTTAAAAAGAGAAACCGTGCACTCTGGAACGGCAAATGGGGTGGTGAGATGATCCGCATCAAGCATAACCAGCCGGACCAGGTGCTCTCGTTTTACCGTGAGAGTGAGGGGGATAAAATCATCTCTGTTATAAATTTAAGTGATCAGGATTTGGATGTAATTCTCGATACCACCGCGTTCACCGGCTCCTACAAAGAAGTCTTCACCAATGAAAAGCTAACCATCAAGCAACAGACTGAATTTCAGCTGAAGCCGTGGAGCTACAAGGTGCTCTCGAATCGGTAATAGATTGGTTGCGGGGCATATTTCCTCCCCTCCCGCGGAGGGGACAGATGGACAAAAGAACGCAAAGCGGGACTTTTGTCCATCAGGGGTGGGTTCCTCGCCATGGCAAAATTCCCGGCCTCACGAACCCACCTCTGCCCCGTCGCCGACCTGCCTGCGGCAGTCGCTTTGGGGGCTGTCTCCTCCGGGGAGGAGAGGCATTCACTCCCCTCTCGGGAGGGGACAGGCCTGAAAAAGATTGCGCAGCAATTCTTTGGAAGGCCAGGGGTGGGTCCCGCGCCATGGCGTAAATCCCAGCCTCACGAACCCACCTCTGCCCCGTCGCCGACCTGCCTGCGGCAGTCGCTTTGGGGGCTGTCTCCTCCGGGGAGGAGAAGCAGGCACCTCCCCTCTCGGGAGGGGACAGGCCTGAAAAAGATTGCGCAGCAATTCTTTAGAAGGCCAGGGGTGGGTCCCCCGTCAAGACATTGCAATACGGCTCCGAACCCTACCTCCAACTATTTACCTCACAACTAAATCAACTTCTCCAGCTTTTTTACCCAATATTCAATCTCAGTCAGAACAGATTCGATATCCTTCAACACCTGTTTTTCCTCAAATCGAATCACCCTTACTCCAAAAGATTCAATTCGGTTTTGTCGGCGAAGATCTTTCTTACTTTGCAACTCATGATAAATGCCATCCAGCTCTATAGCCAGCTTCAGCTCTTTGCAGAAAAAATCTACTATGTACCGATTAATTGGAGTTTGTCGGTCGAAATCGTAGCCACGGATCTGTTTCCGTGATATAAATGTCCAAAGATGTTTTTCTGCAGGTGTGGCATTATTCCGTAACTCGCGTGCTTTTTTTACTAACCCGGATCTGTATGGAATAATGTCAATTCGCCCTCTCCTTTTTCGTCTTTTCATGGATTTACTCTCTATTAATTTGTAAAAAACTCTCATTATGGAAATTATTTAAAAATACCGAGAATCTGAATTGACAATAGTTCGACGGTCACCGGGACCCACCTCTGCCCCGTCGCCGACCCGCCTGCGGCAGACGCTTTAGGGGCTGTCTCCTCCGGGGAGGAGAAGCATTCACTCCCCTCTCGGGAGGGGACAGGCCTGAAAAAGATTGCGCAGCAATTCTTTAGAAGGCCAGGGGTGGGTCCCGTGCCATAACGTAAATCCAGGCCTCACGAACCCACCTCTGCCCCGTCGCTGACCTGCCTGCGGCAGTCGCTTTGGAGGCTGTCTCCTCCGCAGAGGAGAGGCATTCACTCCCCTCTCCGCAGGGGTGGGTCCCCGTCACGAGATAAATCCCACCCTCAAAACGTTATCACGCCTCTTTGATAACGCCTGAGCGGTAGGCCTTCAGCAGATTTTTGAGGTCTTTAATCTCTTTGCGGATCTCTTCGCCGGTATCCGTATCGGCGATGCGAATGCGGCGCCGGCGCTGTTCCAGTATTTTTGTCTGCGAGTGGATATCGATCTCCTCTTCAATCGCTTTTTCGGTCGATTCAAACGGCTGATGGGCGGCCAGCAAAAGGCCCCAGGAGTTATAAATCAGGGTATAGCCTGCGATCCCCGTCTTCGACTGGTAGGCTTTTGCAAATCCGCCGTCAATCACCAGGAGCTTCCCATCGGCTTTTACGGGGCTTTCCCCTTTTTTCACCTTTACGGGAACGTGCCCGTTCAGGATATGTCCATGTTCGGGATCCACTCCAAACTCTTTCAGGATCTGCCCGGCGATGTCAGCATCAGTGCGGTAGTCGTAATAGGGATTCATCGACTCTTTATGGGTGGTTTCATCTTCAATAAAATAGCGTTCAAACGTAGCCATTTTATCCTTTCCAAAAAGCGGGGAGTTTGCACCGGTCCACAGATACCACATGGTGTCCATGCCGTACTGCTTCTTCTTGGGGTCATCATTTGAAAAGTACCCCTGCCTGGCAAGCTGCTCCAGGCGGTCCATAAACGCCCGTGGGCCGTGATCTTTCTGCCCGAGCGTAAAGTGCTGCAGCACCCCGTTCGGCTTCATCGGAATACAGCCGTGATACAGCAGGTTGTTATTTTTTACCAGATACATACTCCCCTTCGAATAGAGAAAACGGACGTGTTTTTGAAGGCGCTCACTATTTTTGAACGACAGTTTTAATCTCTCCATCACGTTTTCTTCCTCTTCTGAAAGTTTGTACGGGTCCTCGGGATCCACAGTCGGAAAATTGGTATCCTTCATCGGATAGGTGGTGCCGTTGATCTCGATAGTTCCATTTTCCAGGTCAATTTTATCCATCAATAAACGGTCCTTCATCTGAAATTGCGGCCGCCGCTTGATGATTTGCCCCTCCAGTTTGAACTGCATAATGGAAATCGCTTTCTGCATTCGGGCCATCATCAACTTCTCCTGCTCCGTAAACTGATCCTCGGCCTCCTTGGGGCGAAACAGGTCACACGGATCATCCCCGTAGACCTCAACCGCCAGCGACACCAGCGGGAGCATGCTGATGGCATAGCCGTTCTCCACCGTCTCCATATTGGCGTAGCGTAACGATACACGAATTACATTGGCGATGCACGCCTCGCTCCCCGCTGCCGCTCCCATCCAGACGATATCGTGATTCCCCCACTGAAAATCCACGGCGTGGTAATCCATCAGTTCATCCATGATAATGTGAGCCCCCGGGCCGCGGTCGTACACATCCCCGATCACATGCAGCCGCGAGATGGTCAGCCGCTGAATCAAATGCGCAAGCGCCGTAATAAATGCACCTGCCCGGTCTGTTTCAATAATCGTGGAGATAATGCTGCTGTAGTACTGCTGACGGTTTTGGGTACTCTCCTGTTCGTGAAGCAGCTCCTCAATAACATAGTTGAAATCCTTCGGCAACGCCTTGCGGACCTTACTCCGCGTATATTTGGACGAATAGACCCGGCAAAGTTTAATCAGCTGAAAAAGGGTTTTCCTGCACCACTCGTCCTGGTTCTCAATGTTCTTCAGGATTACGGGAAGCTTCTTTTCCGGGTAGTAGATGAGTGTGGCAAGATTCTTCTTTTCCTGTTCACCCAGAGTATACTCAAACACCTCTTCAATGCGGCGTTTAATCGACCCGGACCCGTTTCTGAGCACATGAGAAAAGGCCTCATAGGCACCATGAATATCAGAAATAAAGTGCTCTGTGCCTTTCGGAAGCTCCAGTATTGCGCTTAAATTAATAATTTCCGTGGAAGCACTCTGTATGGATGGATACTGTTTGGATAGAAGTCTCAAGTACCGCATTTCCTCGTCAGTAAATGACATAACGCCCGGTTTTTATTTTTGAATGATCATTTTGCACAAATAGGCCTTTTACAGCTGACTTCGTAATATAGTGTAGGGAAGATGACAGTCCAATGAATTTTTTGAGGCTGTCCAAAACATTTGAACCTGTAAACAAGATCCTGCTGCAACATACCACCATTTGTTATTCTCTCAGATTGACGCTGAGTCTATCACAGAGTCGCACTGAGTTATGGTCGTTTTGGTAAGTTCATCCTAAGTAAAACTCTGGGTATTCAACCGCGGAACTCTGCGAGAATTATTGAGGAATTGATGTTAGAGAGGGTAACCAATCTCTCTGTGACATTGAAGAACAGAACAAAGATTAAATTTCGAAGGTATTTTAGAAAACTATGTTTTGACAGAAATTCGATATGTTGGATTTCAACGGCAAAACGGTGTCCTAAAACGTCAATAATCAAACATTTAAGCGACCGGACTCTGCCGTTGTCCATTACACCTCTGTATATTTCCTATATTTTGGTTCTTCACTTTAAAAACTCACGTAATGATGAAACAAATCCTTGCATTTGATGTCTATGGGACACTGATCGATACAAACGGGGTATTTAAACATCTCCAGCAGATGCTGGGAGAAGGAGCCCATTCCTTTATGGAGCAGTGGAGGGAAAAACAGCTTGAATACTCGTTCAGACGAGGGCTTATGGATCGTCACGTCGATTTTTCCATCTGTACCCGGCAGGCGCTTCAGTACACCTGCAGCAGGTTGGATGTCCAGCTAAACGACGATCATGTTGACGAACTCATGAAAGCGTATACGGCTCTTCCCGCATTCCCCGAGGTTGAAAAAGCACTTACAGCCTGCCGCGACGACGGCCACAAACTCTACGCCTTTTCCAACGGCAGCTTATCTGCCATTCGTCAGCTGATGGATCATGCCGGCATCACCGGGTTATTTGACGGTATGATCAGCACGGAAGATGTCGCCATGTTTAAACCCAGCCCGGTGGTGTATCGACACTTCATAGAATCTACAGATACCGATAAAGAATCCGCCTGGCTCATCTCCGGCAATTCCTTTGATGTGATCGGAGCTCTCTCCTATGGCATGCAGGCCGCATGGGTGCAGCGATCGCCCGACCTGCTGTTCGATCCCTGGGAATATACTCCAACGGCAATCATTCAGGATTTGACAGAACTGCCGGATGCGCTGCGAGATCATTCTGCCTGACCACCTACGTCTCTTTACTAATCGGTATCCATTTCACTTCATCCAGGTTCTGATGCACATTCAATCATTTTGACCCCCTACATTCAACCATCATGTCCAAAAATCTATACCTCATAGCGCTAATTCCACACAGAGAGCTCAGGGAGGAGGTACGAAAATTAAAGCTGGAGATGAGCGATCGGTTTCATGCCTCCCATGCCCTGAAAGCACCAGCTCATGTCACATTACAGATGCCTTTTCGGCGAGATGAATCAGAGGAACAGTTTATCGTTGATAAACTGAGGGAATTCTCCTTAAGCCGTACATCATTTAAAGTGCCGGTCAACGGGTTTGATGCCTTTCCGCCGAGAGTCATTTTCCTGAAACTGACCCATCACCAGCCGATAGAAAAGCTGCACAATGCGCTGATTCATTTTCTAAAAAACCAGCTTGAGTTTACTGAAAAGGAACTCAACGAGCAGTTCCACCCTCACATGACCATCGCCACCCGCGACCTCTCAAAAAAAATGTTCCACAACGCGTGGGGGGAATTGAAAGAGCGTGAGTTTGAATCCGCGTTTCTGGCTGACCGCCTGCACCTGCTCCGGCACAACGGCAAGCACTGGGAGCTTTTTGAGGAGTTTCCATTTGAAGGAGAGAAAATTAGGTGATTGGTTGATTTGTGGATTGGGGTATTCGTCAATTTGTGAATTCGTTGACTTGTTTAACAGAAATTGGCAGGAGCATAAATGGCCGTATTTGACCTAAGTCAGAAATCGACCACTCAGTTAAACATCGTTTTGTATTCATTGATTGTCCCGGGTTTACCAATAACCCCATTTGACGAAGCCCGGCAATTGCCGCTACGCTCCCGTTAATCCGTAAAAGAAAGACCTGTCCGCCAACGGTACCGCAGAGGCGGTACACCACCGGATCGTACAGCGTCGGATTACGATCTCTATCCGTGGTTATCTACGCAATGAATCATACAAAAATACATTCACTTCACCGTGTAGTTGCGTGGCTAAAATTTTTCAAAAAAGATTGCCATCTCATTCAAAATGTTGGTATTTTTCAAGTCTTGTGAAGTAAACATCTTTACAATATGATATCCACATGCCCGAGTGGCGGAATTGGTAGACGCGTGCGCTTCAGGTGCGTATGTCCTTACGGACGTGGAGGTTCAAGTCCTCTCTCGGGTACGATATTAACCCAGTAGATTTGCTTCTGCTGGGTTTTTTTATTTTAAAAGTACATCACCAGTTTATGTTATCTGGGCGCTGTTCTTCCGAAGCCGTGCTTCGGCCTCTCTCGGGTACATTGACAAAGCCGTAAAGTGAAATTTAATAACACTTTACGGCTTTCTTATTTTCTACTGCAAATTAATTTTGAAACAAATACTCTCTTTTTTCCCCTGATAATTTGTTTGCAATCTGATAGCAGTGAATTCACAAATAAGTTTGTTTTCTAACTACTATATCTATCAGCTTCTGTTTTTTCTATGACAAGAATATCATCTTCAATTTTTAAATGCTCAATGTTACCCATCTCAATTGCTTTTTCACTTTTATTATAATCGAAATCAGAACCGCTTTTCAGCACTATAATCAGATAGATCACCCCACCCTCACCTCATTCAACTCCTCTACTTTCTCAATCAATAGATCAATCACGTTTTCGTTGCCATTGAATACGCCGTCAATGCCATCCTGATCGATAAAATCAAACGGTGGCTCGTAAAGATTAGCTACCTCCAGGTGGCCTTTCTCGGTATAGAACTCAATCATCTGCTCGATGAACTGGATCTGCGTGGAACTTAGTCGTTTATCTTTAAGAAACTCCTCGAATTGCTGTATCACCGCTTTGCGTTCTAATCCCGATATAGAACGTACAAATTTAATGAGTTCCATCTCTTCGCCGATCAGCTCGTGAAACTCTTCCCTGCTGATACCCGGATCAGACTCCAACAGAAATTGTTCAAGCGCCTCAATATCTCTGTCCGTAAGTGGTTTGGCATTTCGGATCTTTTCGATGACGAGATGGTTTCCATGCTCCTCAATGAACTTTCTGATTTTTCTGAGATAGCGTTCTTTGTTTACTGCAGGCTCCGCTATCACAGCATCATCGATTTCCACCTTACCAAATTCATCCTCAAAATCGGTATAGACGGGTTTTCTTGTGACCTTATCAATCAAATGCATCAGGTCGCGCAACTGCTTGCGGATCTCATCAATGTCTGTTGCCTTGGGTGATTCCCAAAAGGTATCACTAATCACTTTCTGTACGGATGGCAACACCTTTTTGATGGCCGGAATATGGCGTTTTGAATAGAGGTGTTCTCCCAGCTCTATGGCAACTTCTTTTGTTTTCTTCTCTTGAAGTACTCCGTCTATGATTTCATGTTGAAGCGTGAGCATCAGAAGATCGAACCGGCGGGTCATTTCATCCTCTTCAATATTGGCCGGGATGAGTTTAGCAAGTTCACGGACAATTTCAGTTCGCTCCTGAGCCTGCAGATGGTCCCACACAGACCGTTCCGATAGTTTGTCTACTAACTTAAGCTTGGGCCTTACCTGTACGCTCTGTCGCTCCAGGTTAGACACTTGCTGGTGTAGCAGGTCCAGTAGCTCGGTTCGGTACGCTTGCAGCTCATCATCACGGTTATATGGTTCATTGGTAAGCTTTGCAGTAAGAAGCAATCGCTTCTCAAAGATTTTTGCCGTCACCGACGCGGATGCTGCAGTATCGTATCCGTCTGGATTTTGTTCAAAAAACTCAAAATTACCGCAGTAGTCGAAAATGAGAAAATGTTTCTTATCGCGATTGGGACCGAATAGGTCTGGACGCAATCGTGTACCGCGGCCTATCATTTGATTGAATTTCGTCTTTGATCGGACAGGCTTGAAAAAGACCAGGTTCACGCAGTCGGGCGCATCAATACCGGTATCCATCATGTCTACCGATATGGCAATATTGGGACGTTTTTCTGGCAGACAAAACTTTTCAACCAAATCCTGTGCCTGCTCAGTTTTATTATCAATCACCTGTGCAAATTTACCTTTCAGATGGGGATAATTTTTGTCGAACACCTCCTGAATAAAGACGGCATGGTTATGATTTTTAGCAAAGATGATGGTATCTCCCAGCCGGTCACCACCCTCAACCTTGATCCCGTGTTCCATAAGCTGCTGCAACACCTTCTCAACGGTATCTTCATTGAAGAGCCAGGCGTTCAGCTTTCCCGGATCGATGTGATCCGGGACCATGCCCGTCTCGTCATCAGCCAGCAAATCATCATACTCCTTTTTCTCCTCTTCGCTAAGATCAGAATATTTGATTCCCTCCGTGAGGAATTTACCCAGTACCGAGATCGTCTTTGGTGGCACTAAGAATCCATCGTTGACCGCCTCTTCCAGACCGTAGGCATACGTAGGATTGCCCTGCTCGGCGTTAAACAGATTGTAGGTGTCGTGGTCTACATCCTCTTTCGGTGTAGCCGTAAGGCCAAGAAGCAGCGAATCAAAATAGTCGAAAATCGCCTGGTACTTGTTGTAAACACTGCGGTGAGCTTCATCAATAATTACCAGATCAAAGTGTCCCGGATCAAATCGGCGTTTTCCCTCTTCGAGCTTCTCAATTTGATTGAGCATCGTCGGGTAGGTGCTAAATACAATACGCGCGGCATCATCATTTTTTTCTTCGACAAGATTCACGATCGGGATCTCGGGTAGCAGCTCAGCAAAGTTTTTATATGCCTGTTTCACAAGCGCATTTCGATCAGCCAGAAACAGAATCCGTTTTGCCCATTTCTTGCGAAGGAGCATATCACTGATGGAAATCGCTGTCCTTGTCTTCCCGGTACCCGTAGCCATCACGAGCAGTGCACGCCGATGCCCCTCATCAAATCGCTCGCCCACCCTTCGGATAGCTGCAACCTGATAATAGCGCCCTGAAATATCTTCATTGATTTCAGCCAGCTTAAGCGACTCTTTTTCCCGACGCTGGAAGAAAAGTGTCTGAAGGCTCTCTTTTGTGTAAAACCCCAGTACTTTTCTTGGTGGGTAGACTTCATCATCCCAAATCCAGATCTCGTACCCATTGCTTAAAAAGATCACTGGACGCACACCAAATTCGTCCTCTAAACAATCCGCGTAAAGCTCTGCCTGATGCTTCCCCTGATCGTACCCTCGCGTGGTTCGTTTAGCTTCCACAAGGGCAAGGGGCTTGCCATTATCATCCCACAACACATAGTCCACATAGCCGCTACCTGTAGAATTGGGCATACCGCTCACCTTGTACTCACGAACATTTCGATCAGAAGGGTCCCAGCCCGATTCCCGAAGCATCACATCAATGAGCAGCTCACGGGTCTGGGCTTCATTGTAATCGTGAGTATCGGCAAACTTTCGGGTCTGCAGACGCATCTGCTTGATTTCGCGATTGCGCTGTGCCAGCACTTCATCTTTTTCCTCAACCGACTGCTGCAGGCGCCGTAACTCTTCCGCCCGCTCTTCCATCTGCTGCTGAAGCCTGGCAAACTCTTCCGGATCCACAGATGGTTGTGCAGGAACATCCGGAACCCGGTCTGCGCTGAAGGTGTGGTCTTCAATCTGCTGATCTTCCCAGCGGTAGGTTTTGTAGAGCCAGTACATGACGTGAAAAACCTCTTCACAGATTGCCATCGCGGTGGACTCCGGGACACGCTTTCCTTCATGCAGCGCATTATTACCGGTCCGCCTGATCAGATTGATCTTTTCATAGATCGTGTAGCCAATGATCTTTTTAAACTCAATCTCATTCGTGATGTTGTATAGTGAGGTATCAAACGGAATCTCCAGGTCTTCATCATTCTCATACATCCATAAAACAACCTGTTCAACCAGGTTCCGGGCACGGCCACAAGCTGATTTCGGATCAAACCTAACCAGTTTTTCTACGGCTTTGGCGTCGTCGGCAAACTCGGGCCAGTCGTCTGTAAGAAAATCAAAGTTGGACATCTCTTTTACTTTTTATCAGCTAATATTTCCAACAAATTACTGTTAATGTAATAATTATCTCTACCCAATTTTACTTTTTCCAGGAATTTGGCATCCGACAGTTCATCCAGATATTTTGTGGCAGTTGGGCGGCTGATCCGCAGGTCCTCTTTCAGATGGTTAATTTTCGTGTAGGGGTGTCGAAAAATATGATTGATTAAATCCTGGCTGTAAAAGGAGAAGGTTTTTCTGATTTCATGCTTGGCCCGAAGCATCTCCTCCCGAATCTGCGTGATGTCCTCAATCGTGCCGATCGATGTTTGTTTCACGCCTTCCAGCAGGTATAAAATCCAGCTCTCCCAGTCATTATGGGTTCGTACGCGCTGCAGAAGCTCGTAATATTTCGGCTTGTTTTGTACGATATAACGACTCAAATACAGCACCGGAATATCCAACAATCCTTTCTGAACCAGATAGAGCATGTTGATAATCCGTCCGGTTCTCCCGTTACCATCATAAAACGGATGGATGCTTTCAAACTGAACATGAATGATCGCCATCTTGATAAGCGGATGAACATCAGAAAGCTCATCATTATTTATATACTGCTCCAGATTTTCCAGGGCTTTTAGAATAATGTCTTTATGCTGAGGCGGAACAAACACCACTTCTCCGGTAACAGGATTCGTCAGTTTTGTGCCGGGCAAAGAGCGTACCCCCGCATCATTATCTTCCAGTGTTTTCTGGATCGCAATGATGTCATTCGTTCGTAAAAGATGACTTTTTTGAATACGATCGAACCCCTCTTTTAAGGCGACAGCATATCGCTGGACTTCTTTGGTGGTTTGATCGATACGCTTCTCTTTCTCAACATCTGCTTTATACAGTGCGTCGCTTGTGGTTACAATATTTTCAATTTCAGAAGAGTCTCTTGCTTCCTGAATGGGCAGCGTGTTAAGCAGTATGCCTTGATTGGGAATCGTTTGAGAAATTCCTTTTAACTCTGACAAATACTGCTGGGCTTCCAGTGCCTTTTTCAGTACCTCCGGGGTTTCCACATTGACGTTAGGGGGAAGCGGACTCCACTCCCACTCTTTAGGTTCAGATGTCATAACATTTCCGCTAATTCTTTACACATCCAAGAGTATATGTAAAAAAAATGCGAATTTCTTTACATATCATGAAAACGTGTAAAGAATTCGGAGATTTGTTTGTGTGTTCAGCAACCCTATCCTCATGAGCTGGGGCAGGTTTGCCTTAAAGGGAGCACCTTTGTTACAATCATACCGTCCCTAAAGTGGCGTTATTTTGATCAGACGGTGCAGTAGTGTAACCATCTTTTGTAGTGAATTTGCCTGCATTCAGAACGACGCCATGCTCCATCGGAGCAGCATGTTTGTAAAAAGCCGGAATCGTGGAATGGATTCGCACCGTAGGTGCGATATGCTTGTACAAGAAACCGAGTGCAATAACGCCCTGCGCCGTTAGGTGCAGTATCTTAGTACCACATACCGGAGCTGGGGAAGAAACCACGCCATATGTGTGTCATGCTTGTATAAGCAACCCTGTCATATCGAGTAAGAGAGCGGAGCGAACGCATCGAGCTCATCTTTTCCCCACGTAGCGAAGCGTAGTGAAATCTCCATATTCCGACTCCCTGCCTTCTAAAGAGAGATCCCTCCACTTCGCCCCGAAATGCGCGGGGCTGCGGTCGGGATGACAAGACCCATTGGGGAGTACCGGCGGGCAACACGCCATTTCTTGGAACCACGGCTTTTCCGCCCGCCATGATAAGAAACACTCTATCTTCTCTCCAAATAGTCCTTACCGTGCTGCTTAAACTCATCAAGTGAGGTGAACTGTTTGTCGCACGCGTTCGTCAATCTTAGCTGATCTTTTTTCGGAAGATTTTCAAATGCTTCATGTACAATTACACTTCGATAGTTCAACTTTTGGCGCATAAATTCGAGGCAGCTGATTGTGGCAAGTCGTGCTTTTGAAGCATCTTTCACTGCAAAAAGATAGTATGGTATGCCATTAGGTTGAATTTGATAATCAACTTGATACTCATCACGTCCTTCGATTGGTGTGACATCTTTTTCAGGATGATAAGACATTAGTTCCGTGGATACATATTCATCAACTTGCTCATAGAATAAGCTTTCTATCACTTCCCGTTTGAAATAGCGCATGCTTCCTATTTTAGCCAGTGCCTGGGTGAAATGCATGATATCCTGAAAAATAGTCTCCGATGATGTCGACATTTCAATAGAACCGTCGTTTTCAAACAGACCATGTTCAGTAAGCATTTTCTGAAAAATACGCTCTTTGTTTTCTGTGTCTATCTCGTACTCGTACGAAAGCCGCATTACCGTCATGCCAAAATCAGCAAGCTTTAATGACTGTTCATCTTTATGATTAATGAACAGATCAACCATATCACCATCTTCATGATATACGGGCAGGTAAAGCTGTGTAATACCAGGGCGTTTTTCCTTGGTTTTAACCCTGCCATTAAAGTTGGTTTTGATATGTTCAAGAATGTTCGTCATCGAATAAGAATCCTTGTCCGTTTGGTGGTGGGAAGTATTGCTTTTTGTCTTCTTCGCGCAAGTTAATAGTTTTTAGAAAGACTTGTATAGCATCTTCAAATGATGCATAACGATCTGTTGGCACAACATGACCTTCTGCTTTTTTGCCCGCATTTATACGGTCAGCGGTAGCATAATGAATATGAATTGTCTCATGATGCTCAATTTCAACGTTTTCACCATGAGGTCCATTGTAACGGAGTAACGTAATTTTCCCTCGTTCACTTCTTGGGTTATAAAGCAGTCCCACAGAAAAGTTTTCAATAAAATGAATGTTCTGACGGGTAAAACCAATGAAATGATGCTCTTCATCCAATGACATCATTTCAAAATCTTGCTTCCTATGACCGCGATCTTCTTTAAACTCGCCCGGTGCCGTTGTTATTTTCTTTTCACAGGTACGTAAAGTCTTTAAGAATTGTTCAGTATAATTCATGACTCTTGATGTCAATTAAGGATCATTGGTAATCTAATAAACTTTTTTAAAACTCACCCAAACGCCCCCTGAACCACCGACGAAAACAACTCTTCTCTATACAAACATACTGCCCCATCCGGGGCAGATGCATTGAGCTCTCTTCTTTTTTTCGACAAGCATATCGTCCCTGACGGGACGAGAGACCTCGCCTGCTCCAGCGGAGCAGCATGTTTGTACAAAACCCCAAACCTGATGAAACCCCTGCGCCGTCAGGTGCAGTATGTTCGAGGCACAAATACGGTTATCATCTTAGCCATTTTATCACGGATTTCTCTTAGGACTTTTTCTCTTTTTTCTTTTGGATCAGTCATCATCCTCAGATTTTGCATGAAGTGTATAAGTAAGATTTTCGGTTCTTGGGCTCAGTTCAGCAAGTTTTTTATTTATATCAAACTCCAGAAACTCCATAATTCTTCCAGTTCCAAAAAACCTCATCTTTCTCACTTCTATAATACCAGTCATTAGCATTGTAATGAGTTTAATCTTCATTAAATCCTGCTTCGGGCTATAGCCTTTTGTTACAGCCTGGACGTCACCTGCTTTACCATCACTTCTTTGCTTATTTTTGGGATAGTTCACATATGTAAAGCTATTTTTCAGGTCAAAATTTAATTCGAACTTGTTTTTTTCTTTGTCACCAATCTTGAAGTGGTCAAATAAGTGAAGAACTCTCATGCCATGCTTAAACGCGTTATACTCTTTTTTATCTGACAGATCTTTGGCAGCAAATAAGAGAATGTCATCAACTTTTTCCGTAGATACTTTAACCTGTTCTTCACTCTTTTTTATTTCGGGCACAAAGGCATCGTAGATCAGCCATTCATAAAATGAAATTTCTCGTCCGTCTGTTAGATTCACTTTTTTAGTTCGCAACTCATCACTGCCATTTGCAAGCCTTTGAATTTTCTTAGTAAACCTTTGCATATCTCTGGGTTTATATTGACTCATTTCAAGCCAAACATATTTACTCTCGCTCATCACCTTTTCAAGGGCAAAAATAAGTTCAAAAAGAGCTTCAGCTTGGTGGTAATACGTGAAATGAAGCTCATACTTTAACATCTGCTGGAATTCTTTTGAACTGCCACCCAATGCCTCAAGATTTCCATCCTTATCATTGAAGTTCGATTCGTCTCTCTCGATCATTTCATGGAGCATTTCAGCTTTGAACAGCCAATACTTATAAGGAAATTGTTTGTAGAATATTTCTGGTTTATCAAAGATCATTACCAAAAGCCCCCTGCACCAACGACGAAAACAACTCTTCTGATTTTTTGGAATTCAACTTAATGCTCTGAATTTCATCTTTAAGCTTGGTCAACATTTCGTTGAACTGAGTTTGAAGTTCCACAGGTGGGAGTGGTATATCAAAATTCTTGATCTGAGTCATGTTGAAAGCTTGACGTGTACCACCTGTTTGTTGACCAAGGATTCTATCCTGATAATTCTTCGACGAAATTAAATGTGACAAATAATAAGGCATAATTTCTTCTTGAATTGGTCTCAGAATACAAACGTGCTGATTTACATTAGCAGCTTCTGATTTGTTGTAAACACAAACTCGTCCAATTGAAGCTCCTGTAATGTTAAGCAGCACATCGTTTTCTTGAACCCATGTGTTTTTCATTCCTTCATGAATCTCATCTGAAATATAAGCTACATCTTCTAAATCAAGCTTATTCATCAATACATTTTGACTTCTGATGAAAATATTTCCGTGGTCCTGATAAACTTTACTTCCGCCTCTGGGGGTTGAACCACTTCCAACTTTTGTGGTGAGATCCCCAAGCTTCTTCACTTCCCACCCCTTAGAATTCGTTACCGGATCCCCAAACATGTCCAAAAACACACTCTGAATCAGCTCGTCGTATTTGGCGAGCATCTCCTTGTCGATGTCGATGAGCCGCTGCGCCCGGTCCAGCTTCGCCACAATGGCTTTCTGCTCGGACAGGCTGGGGAGGGGGATTTCATAGTTTTTTAAGAAATTAGTTGGAACACGCTTTTGACCAGCTGAACCTGTCATTTTCTTGCTTCCGTGCTCTCTGAATGGTTCATTCCACAAAGCATAAAAGAGATACTTCGGTAAAACCTTTCCGTTTGTTCTCAAAACGTGAAATTCAGAAGAACCAAAACCAATTTCATTAGGAATATTATCCGCAATTGCTGCTTTTCCATTTTCAAAACACGGAGTGATCTTAGCCAAAAGAACATCATCTTTTTTGAAATATGTATATCCACTGTAAACTTCGGACAAAGATCGAGTTTCGTGCTCAGAAATAAATCCGTCTTCTGAAACATCCGCCATTGCCACAAAACTTACTTCATCAACAGTATCTTTATCTATCTCTGATTTCCTTGGATTAATTTCAGCAATGTCTTTCAACTTCACCTTCTTCAAACCATCCCCTCCAGTTCATTCAATATCTTCAGGCGTTCTTCGGCGAGCTGACGCAGTCCGGGCTGACCGTCTTTCCCGTTAATGATGGTTTTGGGGTCGTCGTATTCTACTTCCTCGTACTCAATCTCTTTGTAGCGGTTGATGGAGAGGTCGTAGTTCTGCTCTACGATCTCGTCTTTGGGCACAAGGAAGCTGCGGTCAGTGCGTTTGCGACCGGTTTCATCATCCAGGTTTTTATATCGCTCAATGATGTCGGGGATGTCGTCGTCCTCAATGTTGTCGCGCTTATCATCCAGGGAGTAGCCGTCAGCTTTCATGTCGTAAAACCAGACGTTGTCGGTTCCGCCCGAGTTGGTTTTGGTGAAGATGATCACGGCCGTGCTCACTCCGGCATACGGTTTAAACACTCCGCTCGGCATGGAGATCACCGCGTTCAGCTGCTGCTCTTCTACTAATATTCGGCGGATTTCCTTATGTGCTTTGGAACTCCCAAAGAGCACACCATCCGGCACGACCACCGCCGCCCGTCCACCTGCTTTTAGTGCACGCAGAAACAGGGCGTTAAACAGCAGCTCTGTCTTTTTGGTCTTAACAGTCTGAAGCAGATCGGCTGCAACGCTGTCATAATCCAGCGAGCCCTTAAACGGAGGATTGGCGAGAATAAGATCAAACTGCTCTTTGAGGTCATCATCATCTGACGAGGAAAGGGAATCTTTGTAGTCGATGGTGGCACCATCAAACCCATGCATCACCATATTCATATTCCCGATACGGAGCATAGAGTTATCAAAATCGTACCCGGTAAACATCTCTGACTTAAAATGTTTACGCTTATTTTCATCAACCATCGCACTGGCGTGGTTATCCCGTATATACTCACCGGCGGCCACCAAAAATCCGGCCGTACCACAGGCAGGGTCGGCGATGTCCTCAAGCGGCTTTGGCTGTGTCAGCTCCACCATCATCTTTATGATGTGCCGCGGTGTACGGAACTGACCATTCTGACCCGCTACACTGAGCTTTGAGAGCATATACTCATACATATCTCCCTTGGTATCGCGGTTGGTCATCTCAAGCTGATCCATCAGCTCCACCACCCGCGCCAGGGTCGACGGCTTGGGAAAAAGGAACATCGCGCCCTCCATATGCTTCCGGTAGGTGCTGCCATTCTTCCCACCCAGCTCCTTGATAAACGGAAACACATCATCCCGAATCGTTTCAAACATCGCCTCGGGAGCAAGCTGTTTCAGGTTCTTCCACCGGAGATGATCCTGATCGTCCGAAAAGGTGGGATCTTCAACGGGCTTCCCGGTCCGCTCGGCTTTCTTTTCGGCCCGCGTCTGCTGGTCATCCAGTCCTTTGATAAACAGCAGATAGGTTAGCTGTTCGATGACGGTCAGCGGATTGGAGATCCCGGCCGTCCACAGCGTTTCCCAGATTTTATCGACTTTGTTTTTTAGTTCGCCTGTGAGCATGGGTTTAATACAGTAAAATTAGTGTTCCTGATATAATGAGCGTTATTGCAAAAATTTCTTTTAAATGAATGACTTCCTGCAAAAAAATTACACCAAACACGACAGCCACGACCGGATAGATTGCAGTAAGTGGAATTACAATATGAACCTGTTCTCCTTCCAAGGCCATATAATATGTAAGTAACCCGAGTGCCAAAGCAAATCCTGATAAAACTCCATAAATATTCCAGTTTTTGTGTAGACCGCTCTCTTCCAGAAATGTTGAGTAAATTGTAATGACTACGATCCCTAACATCAAACCAAAACAGGCTTCTGCCATATATACGGACATAGGTCTCATTCCTTTTATGAGGGCAAGTTTGCCAAAAAACCCCCAGAGCCCCCACAGTATTACGGTAGTTAAGATATATAAAACTGCTACTCGATCTACGGTCATAATTAATCAGTGAAAATTTTTCTTTTCGTAATATTTGGAGTAACCGTATAAAAGCAAGAGAAAAGCCACCATTGAACCTGCCCATAACAAATGATAGAACGTGTTAAACGAGTTGCTTCCGGTTATATATTCAATGATCACACCGCCTGATGCAATTCCATTCAGTATAGTTAAGAGAAGAACATAAAGGTTAAAAATTGACGCATTGTATTCAGATTCTTCATCTTTCATATTGGAATACATCAGTTCAAGTAATCCAATTTTCCCAGTCAATGATTCTTTTCGTTCATTTATTCTCCACTGGTCCATAATGATCTCGAGTATTCTGATATATCTGTCAACCATCGTCAGACTTGCAGGTGCAGCAGATGCAATCACGGTCGTAACAACGGTTCGAAACCGCCTCGCTTGAGCCAACTTTGATCTTATATTCTTGATCCCCTTCTCCAAATGATTGACCTTCAGGATAGTGAGTTTTTCAAATACATACATTTCTTCCCAAAGAAATCCTACAATCCAAATTAACCTCACGAGTCCTTTTTCCTCTATGGATCCGGATGTAGAAATAGCTGTCATCTCCCAACCAATACTACACCGTGTATAATCATCACCTACTCTATATTCGTAATATGTGTCAGCCAATGAAAAATCTTGTAATTGGTCGGATTGATATAGATTATTTTCAGCATCCTGGTGCAAAAAAATGCCATGTGTCCAATGGGGAACATCTTTTTTCGAGTATATTAAATTTCTACTGAACATATCGTCAATTCTATTGGGTAGTTCAGGAAGTTCTGTCTGTTTGAATACACCTAAAACCTCTTTGAATAAATTCTCAAAATGGGTTTTTGAGAGGTCGTTATATACCTGGAGAGCAAGTGCAGGCTTAATTGTCTCATCAAGTTCATATGTCACATATAAGAGTATAATTCCTGTATTGCACATTAATAAACTGCCCTCCTGCACACTCTCTACACCATTACACTCTGGCTTCAAATCGGCAAGCTTTATACTATTTACATCCTCTATATCTTTTTTCATCCACTGGTAGTATTGAAAAAAAGACAGGTCCAGCTGAAGTTTTTTTGAGAAATCGTAATTATACCAACCAAAATTTTCCAAACCATCTTCTAATTGTTCCCAATCATTATCATGAAGCCATGAATCACCTAAATCAATTGGTGCAAAGATTTGTATTAATTTCATTTTTTCTATCGTGTATTTACATTTTTTTGAGTACTAAATTAATACAAAGAATGACAGTAGCAAATTGAAGTATATATCAATATCTGAATCTGACATAAAGTGAGTTCATCCGTACTCGATGTGTTTATTTTTACTTCGCGTAGGGTCCGCGTAGTGAAATCTCAGGTTGATTGGTGAAATCCATCAACAGATTCACCTGCAACATCTGCCCGTCTCTTTCGATACAATGCCTGGAATTGAGATGGATCGCTTGTTTCTATTCCTGCCTCAAAATTTGTAGTGTCCCATTGATAAATTTTAAATCTAATGTTTAGTAACATGTTTAGGATGACTCGTCTCTTTATGCTTATTTCACTGGTTCTATTTTGTTTTATTGTGTCGGTGAGTGCCCAGGATAAGAAAAAATTGGAACCCGAAGATTATGGAGAGTGGCAGCGTATCACCAGCACCTCCTATTCTGATGACGGGAACTGGTTTGCCTATAATATCGCGTTGGTGGATGGAGATGGATGGTTGATGTTCAAAAAAGTGGGGTCCGATTCAACCGGTGAACACAAATTTATGCATGGCATCAATGCAGCGTTTTCCGACAACAGCCGGTGGGCGGCCTTTCAAATAGGCGTTTCCAAAGATGAAAGGGAAAAGCTGGAAGAACAAAAGCAGCAGGTGAAATATAAGCTGGGATTGATGAACCTGCGCTCTGCAGAAGTGGATACATTTGAAAACATTCAGAGTTTTGAGTTTGCTGAAACGGGTTCCCACCTGGTGATGACCAAATACAACCCCGAAGATCAGAAGAGCGGGGGCCATGACCTGCTGGTTTTTGATCTCGACAGCCGTCAGAACCAGCTGATTGGACAGGTATCGGAACATGCATTTAACGAAGAGGGTACTCTCCTCGCCGTATCTATCAATGCATCAGAAAAATTGGGGAACGGGGTGCAGCTGCTGAATCTGGCGAACCGGAGTCTGACGGTTTTAGAGAGCGATACGGCAACTTTTAAGGACTTGACCTGGAGTGATGAAGAGAATTCACTCGCCTTTCTGAAGTCGGTAACAGATGAAAATTACGAAGATCAAACACACAAAATATACGCTTATCAAAATCTGCCGGGCACCGTACAGCCGACAGTGTTCAATCAGTCGGAATATGGTAATTTCCCTTCTGATGTTCGGGTTGTCGACTATCGGGATCTTCAGTGGGCGGACGACCGGGAAACACTTTTCTTTGGAATAAAAAATTGGGAGACAAAAGAGAAGCCTGAAAATGAAGAGAAGACTGAAAGTGACTCAACCCAAACAGAAATGAAAAAAGATCTTAATGAAGGCCTGGATTCTACCAATGTGGAAATCTGGCACTGGCGTGATGACCAGATTCAGCCGCGGCAGAAAGTGTTGAGCAATCAGCTCGAGCAGGATAACCACCTGTCGGCCTGGCATCTTGATGAAAACACATTTGTTCAGCTTGGGGATTCCCTGGTTGAGCAGGTTCAGTTGACCGGCGACCATGAGCATGCGGTTGGTTACGTAGAACAACCGTATGAGCCTACATTTGAAGAGGAATGGCGTGATATCTACCTGATCAATGTTCAGACCGGTGAGAAAGAAAAAATACTTGAACGACGTGAGTTTGTGAGCACGTCTCCGGGCGGTGACTTTTTGCTCTATTTCTGGAATAACGAGTGGAGAGCTTATGATATCGATGAACGCGAAGAGATCAACTTAACATCCGAACTGGCGACACGATTTGAAAACTATCACCTGGTGAACGGACGAGAGCAGCAGCGCCCGTTTGGCAGCGGACAGTGGGCCGAGGATGATGCCTGGGTGCTGCTGTATGATGAATATGATGTGTATCGGGCCACACCGGATGGGAACAGCATCACCAAACTGACCACCGGGACCGCCGACAGTATTCGCTACCGACAGGTTCGCCTGGATTATGAGGAAGACTTCGTTGAAGAAAATGCTCCTCTCTATTTCCAAATGTACGGTGACTTTACCAAAAAGCGCGGCTATGCCCGTCTTGACAGGAGAGATCGGCTTCAAACCCTTCTGTATGAAGACAAGCAAATCGCCCGCCTGGACAGAGCTGAAGATGCAGAAACGTTTGTATACCAGGCTGAAAGTGCTACAGAGTCGCCGGATTTTTTCTATGTGGAACAGAGCTTCGAAAATCCGATTGCCCTCACAAATACGAATCCACAACAGGAGCACTACCACTGGGCCGATGATGAGCTCGTCACCTTTCAGATCGAACGGGGCCAAAAACTCCAGGGCCGATTGCTCTATCCGGCAAATTATGATCCGGGCAAGCAGTATCCTATGATCACCTATATTTATGAGCGCCGGTCCCAGGATATGCACTCGTATACCATTCCCACCCGAACCAGTCCCTATAATTTTCGAAGGTTTTCTTCGGAAGGCTACTTCGTATTTCAGCCGGATATTACGTACGAACTTCGTGACCCGGGTATGTCAGCCGTCGAATCTGTTGTGCCGGCTGTCGAGAAAGTACTGGAACGTGGTATGATTGATGAAGAAAAACTCGGGCTTACAGGGCATTCCTGGGGCGCCTACCAGACATCCTTCATCATAACCCAGACCGATATGTTTAATTCGGCCGTTGCCGGGGCCCCGCTGACCAATATGGTGAGCATGTACAATTCAATCTATTGGAACGCCGGCATTACGGACGCCAATATCTTTGAAATCAGCCAGGGCAGATTCCCCGATCCGTGGTGGATGGATTGGGATAAGTTCATCGATAATTCGCCCATCTTTAACATTCAGCATACCGAGACTCCTCTCCTGGTAGAATTCGGAACGGATGACGGTGCGGTGGATTTCAACCAGGGGGTGGAGTTGTATACCACGATGCGGCGCATGGAAAAACCGTTCGTGATGCTGGTTTACGAGGGTGAAAACCACGGACTGGCCAGGGAAGAGAACCAGATCGACTATGCCACCCGGGCGTTCCAGTGGCACGATCATTACCTGAAAGGTGAAGACGCACCGGATTGGATTGACGAAGGTCTCCCCTATTTGCAGCGGCCCGAAATGAAGGAGGAAGAGCAATAGTCGTTGTTAGAACAGAACAGGAGACTTCCCGTCACAATCCGTGATGGACAATTGAAACGTGCGTATTGACCGTAAGGGAACGAAATACACCCCGGGCTCCTTTCACGTAGTCAATTGAAACCCCGGACTCCTGCTTTATGAAATACCTGATGTCGATACTGCTGCTGGCACTCTCTCTTACCGGAGATGTAATTTTTGATTTCTCCTCATCATCTGATCTCCGGGGCTGGCAGATTGTTGATGATGGAATCATGGGCGGTCGGTCCAGTGGCGAATTGTCCATTTCGGACGAAGGGCACGGCGTTTTCAGCGGCACGATCTCACTCGAGAATAACGGAGGGTTTTCATCTGCACGTTACGGAATTGACGACATGCCGGTAGATTCAAACAGCGCCCTGCGTATTCGGATTCAGGGGGACGGTTCAACGTATCAGCTTAGAATAAAACATAACCGGAGATACGAATATTCATATGTTCAGGAGTTCAAGACAACCGGTGAGTGGCAGGAGATTGACATCGCAGTTGCAGATATGTACCCCGTCTATCGCGGCAGACGCCTGAATCGCCCAAATTTCAACTACGACTCGATGGAAGAGGTAACCTTCCTCATTGGCAACGGCCGTGCCCAATCATTTCGCCTTCTCATCGATAACATTGAGCTTATTACGAAGTGAACAGGCTCCTATTCCATTTGTAAATCAGTGACCCAACGCCACCGCTTTGCAATAGCCCTGGGCTAATGACATAACCCACCTATGGTGTTCACTTTATCTTCAGCGCAACTCGGCGAATTCATCCATGGAACTCTGCGATAAAAAATCCTGGGCGCTGCCCTTGTAGTTGAAGACCTTTCGAATTCAATAATTGATGATCCTCTATTTAGGGATGAAACCAGCCCCGCTCCGGGGCGGCATGGCCGTAGCCCCACAGGTTCACAACGTGAATCTGTGGGGTGAAGGCAGACCGAGCCGTAGAGAAGCGCCGTCGGCGCGGCATAGAAGGAGACCTGAAATCAATCACGGAATCCTGCGGGAAGAATCTCTCCTATTCAACAAAACAGATTGTGGCTACCTATGGGCGTCACGTCTTGCAGGGGGACGGATGTGTCGCACCTACGGCGCTCCTTTTATCATGCTCGCGTTTTAACCCAAGGCCACCGCTTTGCAGTGGCCCTGGGCTACGGACATGTCGCACCGATGGTGCTTGATTTATCTTAAGCGAAACTCTTCGAGAAGAAATCAAGTGGTGATGCTGAGAAGATGAAAAATGAATTTTTGAAGCAACAAAACGTACGAAAATGAAGGGCAACCCTTTTTTTAAGGGATGAAACCAGCCCCGCTCCGGGGCGACATGGCCGTAGCCCCACAGGTTCACAACGTGAATCTGTGGGGTGCAGACAGATCAAATCATAGAGAAGCGCCGTCGGCGCGGCATAGAAAAAGACCCAAGACCACTGCTTTGCAGCGGCCCTGGGCTCTTTTTCTCAGTTTGTGGCAAACGGTACGCGGATTTTTGCTTTGATATTACGGCCGGGGTTTAGCGCATAGCCTTTGTATGTGTTCAGGAAATCACGGTAATCCTCATCCAACAAGTTCTCTGCTGACAGCATCACCGACACCAGCTGATTCTGAAATGGGAGATCAAACCCGAGACTGGCATTCACAAGCAGGTAGGCATCGGTTGATGCAACCCCGAAATCGCTGAACTGCGGAGCATTGCCAAACTGCCAGAAAGGTTCAAACCGGCCCGCCGCATCTTTCGATGCGGTATGATTCAACTCAACCCTGAAAAATCCATTTTCCAGAGGACCGAGCATTGATTTCACAAACCTGGCGTGAACAGATGTACGTGTGGGGGGCGTAAGCGGTAGTTCATCCCCGGTATCCCGGTTTTCTGTAGCGATTGTCTCAAAGGTGCCGCCGGCCTCCAGCCAGTCGAGAATTTGAACATGAGCCGAAATGTCGAATCCGTAGAGCAGGGCATCGTTCTGGATATTGCGCAGAATCGGGGGGCCGGAGCCTCCGCCTGCAAATTTCCCTGTATTTACAAGAAAGATGTAGTTGTCAATCTGATTCCGGTATACCGTTGCTTTGGCATTCAGCGTGGGCATACGGAGTTTCAGCGACAGATCGGTGTTAAGGGATCGCTCGGAATCGAGCTCCGGATTCCCGATCTGAAATGCGGCAATTCCCCCGTGGACGCCGTCTGCGTGCAGATCAAAAAAGCTGGGCGCCCTGAATCCCCGGCCAATATTTGCAGAGGCCGCCAGGTGCTGGGTAAGCCTGTAGTTGGCGCCAAAGGAGCCGCTGAACTCTGTATAGTCCTGTTCCAGTATGTCATTCGTCTCCCCGGAAGCTGCATCCGGCAGATTCAGCTCACTGTTTGGCTCAGCCTCCTGCGTCCGGCGGTCCAGCCGTGCACCGACGGAAAGTGTAAGGTTCTGTAAATTTATATTTTCAAAAAGGTAGAGAGCAAAGGTATTGATTTCCCCGGCCGGAACCAGCGGCTCCGGGCCAAATGTTCCCTGGTCATCATATGAATACTCCAGTCCAATCGTCCCTCTTACCTTAGATATTTCTGGATGTGCAACCTTCACCTTTCCGGTGTACGTCTGCCTCAATATATCAAGTGCAAGATTTTCATCTGTGAGATCATCCCTCTCAATGGCGTTTCCGCCCCCGGGACTTGACTGACGAAGGTTCCGGTTATAGGTGAACGCTGGTGTGATGGTCCAGTTATTCCCGGGCCGGATATTCAGTTTCGCTTCCAGAACGTCGTTCTGCAGGTACTGCCCCAACCCCAGTCCGTTGGGCAGCAAGAAATTTTGATCATTTTGCCAGTGTGTAAATTCGGAGCTAAAATCCCAGGAGTCGGTTTTGTACCCCAGGCCAAAGCTCCCATTTACCTGGTCAAAATCGGTATGGTCCAGCTCATCGGTAAATTTTGGTGCCTCGGTATCATCAGACTCCCGGAAGTTGGGTACGTCGGGAGTGTGCATATTGCCGGCTCCGCGCACTACAATCGATCCTTTAAATCCAAGGCCTTCGCGGGCACCGCTCAACTTTAAACCGCCCGCGGCTTCTGAATTGTTTCCCGCAAACTCCGAAATCACCTCTCCTTCAAGGAAATCGGGACGATCGAGTGCATCCGGAATCTGTCCCGACAGCACATTTACGGCCCCTCCAATAGCATCAGACCCGTACTGCACACTGGAGGCTCCCCGCACCACTTCAATTCTTTGCGACAAGAGCGGATCCACATTGGGCGGATGGCGAACCCCAAACTGCTGGAACTCCATCGGCGTGCCGTTATTGAGAACCCGAATCCGGTTTCCGCTGAGTCCACGGATCACCGGCTTCCCTGCTTGTGATCCGGTTTGAATCGTTGTGATACCGGCCAGGCCATCAATTGTGGCTCCGAGCGACGTCTTTTCTGAACTAAATTTTTCGCTTCCAACCACGACATCCACATCCGAGGGAGTGTCAAGTGGATCAGTGGCATACGGTGTACCGGTAATGGTAATCGACTCCGACTGGATAAGCTGCTGCTCCAGCGTTACGTTGAGCGTGGTCTCTTCTCCACTGCTGATGGTGACGGTACGGTTTTTATTGCTAAACCCTACAAAAGAGAACACAACCGTGTAAGTTCCGGTTGTAAGATTCTGCATCTGATAGGTACCATCAGCACCGGTGGTAGTGCCGCGATTTAGTTCGGGAAGGGTGATATTTACACCGGGAATTGGTTCCCCTGAGGCATCTGTTACGGTGCCTTTCAATATACCGTTCTGCGGAGATTCAGCAGAAGCTTGTGTGTTGAATGGCAGTACGATAGAGAAGAATAGAATTGCAGAAAAATAGAAGAGAAAACGATGAAAATTCTTACGTGCTGAAATTGGGATGTTTTGTACGTTCATAGGATGGGTATTTTTTTTGGTTTACAACGAGAAGAGTGTGCAAGTAAACCAAAAAAGGGGGACCCCTGCTGCTTTTTTCAACTATAACTGTCTCCGCCGGGTACGAGTCTCCAATCTCGGGTACAGCGGATCTTGGAATGAACGGGTAGAATGTTGAAAACAGTGCGGAAAAATCAAATGTCGAAAAGCATGCACATACCGGACACGTCGTCAGATCTTCAACAATCACTACATGATCGTCCTCACCTGCATGATTGGCAACATCGGCGCCGTGCAAATGAAAACTGTTCAAAAAGAAACCAATGAACAAGAGCAGGACCCCGGCGATGTTCAGATGTCTCTTCATGTTAAACATGCAGTGAAATAACCTTTTTCCTTTCTAAATAAGCTTTTGAGCTGTATAGGATGCTAACGAGTTTTAACGGAAAGAAATTTCATATCTATTATAGTTCACCATCAGGCAGATCGTGTAGAAATCGTTTGTCAGCTTCGATACCGCACGAGGTCAGCTTTCGCTTATCGTGACCCGAACACCATTTTCTTCAAGCATACGGACCGTTTCATCCTCAACATCTGAGTCGGTTACAATATGCTGGACCTCGTCGAGCGTACAGATCCGGCTGAATCCGCGCTTGCCAAATTTGGTACTATCCGCCAGCACAACCGTATATTGTGCCACTTTAATGCAGTGCTGATTCAGGCTGGCTTCCATCAGGTTGGTCGTGGTTAGGCCAAAGTCGAGATCAATACCGTCAACTCCCAGAAAAAGAATACCGCAGGTGATGTTTTCCAGGAAGTGTTCCGCATATTTCCCCACAACCGATACAGAGCTTGGCCTCAGCTGCCCGCCAAGCTGTGTAATTTCAACATTCTCGCGTCCGGCCAGCTCCATTGAGACGTTCAGTGCAGATGTAATGACATTGAGCCGGTTTGTCGGGGCAATTTCAGCGGCAAGCGCCAGGATCGTGGTACCCGAAGCGAGAATAATTGAATCGTTATCACCAATCAGTTTCACCGCCTCTTTGGCAATGGCCTGTTTCTGTTCCGCCCTGATTTTGGCTTTCTCCTTCACATGGCGGTTACTGGTGTAGGGATTAAAACGTGTGGCCCCGCCATGAGTTCTGAATAAAAGATTTTTATCCTCAAGCATTCGCAGGTCCTTTCGGATCGTGACTTCAGAAACAGACATCTCCTCGCTCAATTGCTGGACCGACACCTTTCCGTGCTCCTCCAGCTCTTTTAAAATACGTTCGTGACGTTCTGATATAGTCATTTAGATAGCTTTTGTTAGGTTTAAAAATACTTCCAGTTACGATTTATTCCAAATTGAATTAAAACGTAATAAAACGTAAGTATATAAAACTTAATGATTTATTAATACTGCCTATAGAGCTCCAGGAAGCCATACCAAAAGATCATCACCTTTACTTATATTACGAATTATTTTATTTGATTTTCATTTTATTTTTTATTAAATATAAGTGAAACACGTTTATGCATAAACAAAACCGCAATTTAAAGCTCAAAAAAATGGACAGAGAAAAAATTACAGCGCGGATTGAAAGCGATTCCAGTTCCGGATGGGATATGATTATCATTGGCGGAGGTGCTACAGGGCTTGGTGTGGCGCTCGATGCCGTCAGCCGTGGATTCAAAACCCTTGTTCTTGAACAGGCCGATTTTTCCAAGGGGACATCCAGCCGCAGTACTAAACTGGTTCATGGCGGCGTACGATACCTGGCCCAGGGAAATATTGACCTGGTACGAGAAGCACTGCGCGAAAGGGGCCTCCTGCAGAGAAATGCTCCCCACCTGGTACAGAACGAAATTTTTGTTATCCCAAACTACTCCTGGTGGGACAAATTCTTCTACGCCGTTGGACTTAAGGTCTACGACCTGCTTTCTGGGAAGCTGAGCCTCGGTAAATCGATGGGAATTTCTAAAAGCGAAACGCTCTCCAGAATTCCGACAATCAACGGTGATGGACTTAAAGGGGGGGTCATTTATCACGATGGACAATTTGACGACTCAAGACTGTCGGTAAATGTGGCACAAACCATTCTCGAAAACGATGGCTCTGTATTAAACTATTGTGAAGTGACCGGCCTGCTGAAAGAGAATGGAAAAATTAAGGGCGTTCAGGCGGTAGATCGCGAAACCGGAAAAGAGTACACCTTCAAAGGCAAAGCCGTTGTCAATGCTACCGGGGTATTTACGGACGAAATTCTGACGATGGATAAAAAGGATCACAAAAACATTGTCCGGCCCAGCCAGGGTGTCCACCTCGTGTTTGATAAAGAATTCCTTCCGGGCGAAGACGCCATTATGATTCCAAAAACAGCTGATGGCCGTGTGCTCTTTGCCGTCCCCTGGCATGATAAAGTGGTGGTTGGCACAACCGATACACCGCTTGATGAGCACAGCCTGGAACCGACGGCTCTGGAAAAAGAAATTGAATTCATCCTCGACACCGCAAAAAAATATCTCTCCAAGGTACCAACCCGTAAAGATGTGCTGAGCGTCTTTGCCGGCCTCCGACCACTAGCAGCCCCGCAGGGCGACTCCACGAAAACCAAAGAGATTTCCAGGAGCCATAAAGTGATGATTTCCGATTCGGGCCTGATCACCATTACGGGCGGAAAATGGACCACGTTCCGGAAAATGGGTGAAGATACTGTAGATAAGGCGATCAGCGAAAACTTTTTGCCCAGCAAAAAAAGCGCTTCCGAAGATCTGCCCGTCCACGGTGCAGCGGAAGTTGATTTCGATAATCCACACTATTTCTATGGTTCGGATAACGACAAAATTGATGCCATCATCAAAGAAAACAGTGAGCTGGGAGAAAAAATACACCCCGACTATCCCTTCAGAAAAGCGGATGCCGTGTGGGCGGCGAGAAGTGAAATGGCCCGAACCATTGAAGATTTCCTGGCCCGGCGAATCCGAATTCTGTTCCTCGATGCCCGGGCGGCCATCGATATGGCACCGAGCGTTGCCTCATTGATGAGCAAGGAGCTTGGTCAATCAACCAAATGGGAGAAAAAGCAGGTCAGCGATTTTGTTGAACTTGCCAACCGCTACCTGCTTGAGCGGTACGAACTTTCGAACAACAATACATAAACACAGCACCAACAGATAACGCAAAATCAATCAACTCATGAAAAAATACATCTTAGCACTCGATCAGGGAACAACAAGCTCGAGAGCCATGCTTTTCGATAAGGATGGTTCGATAAAATCGGTGGCTCAAAAAGAGTTTCGCCAAATTTACCCGAAAGCCGGCTGGGTAGAGCATGACGCCCAGGAAATTTGGTCAACACAGGCCGGCGTTGCAACAGAGGCTGTTGCGCAAGCCGGTGCGGACGGGACCAATATTGCGGGTATCGGGATTACAAACCAGCGGGAAACCACCGTTGTTTGGGATCGCAAAACAGGCAAACCGATCTACAACGCCATCGTATGGCAAGACAGGAGAACCTCGGAATATTGTGATGAACTTAAAAGTAAAGGCCATGCAAATATGATCCAGGAAAAAACCGGTCTTGTCCTGGACGCCTATTTTTCCGGAACAAAAGTAAAATGGATCCTCGACAATGTGGAAGGCGCCCGCGAGCGTGCCAAAAATGGTGAACTTGCATTCGGAACGATCGATTCATGGCTGATATGGAACTTCACCAAGGGGAAAGTACACGTAACGGATGTTACCAACGCTTCCAGAACCCTCCTCTTTAATATCAATTCCATGGAGTGGGATGATGAAATCCTGAAGCTTTTGGATATACCAAAAAATATGCTGCCGGAAGTGAAACAGTCCAGCGAGGTTTACGGGCATGTTGAAACCTCCATGTTTACCACCAAGATTCCGATCGCCGGTATTGCAGGAGATCAGCAGGCGGCTCTGTTTGGGCAAATGTGCACAAAGCCCGGAATGGTGAAGAATACCTATGGAACCGGCTGCTTCATGCTCATGAATGTGGGCGACAAACCCATCAAATCCAAAAACAACCTTCTGACCACCGTTGCCTGGAAAATTGATGGCAAAACGGAGTATGCCCTTGAGGGATCCGTATTTATTGCCGGTGCCGTCGTGCAGTGGTTGCGGGATGAGCTGGGCATAATCCGTGAATCGAAAGATGTGGAGTACTTTGCCAACAAAGTCGATGACTCTGACGGCGTCTACCTGGTCCCCGCATTTGCAGGACTCGGAGCCCCATACTGGAACCAGTATGCACGCGGAACAATGGTCGGGATTACGCGGGGTACCACCTCTGCACACATTGCCCGGGCAGCACAGGATTCCATAGCCTATCAAACGCTTGATATACTAAACGCCATGAACGCCGATTCGGGCATCGACATCAAAGAGTTGCGGGTAGATGGCGGAGCAACTGTCAACGATACGCTGATCCAGTTCCAAAGCGACCTGTTGCAGGTACCGGTTATCCGGCCTCAAATCACAGAAACCACGGCTCTCGGGGCCGCATATCTTGCGGGACTTGCAGTCGGCTACTGGGACGACAAGGACGATATCCAGGAGCAGTGGAAAGTAGACCGTCAGTTTGAGCCGGAAATGGATCCTGGCAAAGTGGCGAAGCTCACAAAAGGATGGAAACGAGCTGTAAAAGCAGCCATCTCGTGGGCTGATGACAAATAACCATCCAATCTGTCCAACGAAACGGCAGCGGCAATGAAGAGGCCGCTGCCACTTTTTCTTCATTAAAAAACAATCAACCAAATAGGAGATATATTATGAGTCCATACATTGCAGAAATAGTGGGTACTGCCATCCTGATGCTGTTGGGAAACGGCGTTGTGGCCAACGTACTCTTAAGTGAAAGTAAAGGTAACGGAGGCGGCTGGATCGTCATTACCTGGGGATGGGGAATTGCTGTGTTTACGGCAGTTTACGTCGTCGGGCAGTTCAGTGGTGCCCATATTAATCCGGCGGTAACCATCGGTCTTGCGGCCGGAGGATTGTTCGACTGGGCCCAGGTTCCGTTCTACATCGGGGCACAAATGATCGGTGCCGCTATCGGTGCATTGCTTGTCTGGCTGGCCTACAGAGATCACTTTGCCAAGGAAGATGACGGCGACTTGATTCTTGCCGTTCATTGTACAGCACCCGCAATTCGCAAGTATCCAAGCAACGTGATGACGGAAGCGATCGGCACCCTGATGCTTGTGTTTGGTGTGTTTTATCTCACCTCACCCGGGTTTATAGGCTCTAACGGACAATTTCTCGAAACGATTACGATTCAGGGTCAACAAGTTGGATTCGGCCTCGGATCATTATCAGCACTGCCCGTTGGCCTGCTTGTTTTGGGTATCGGTCTATCGCTTGGAGGGCCAACCGGATATGCCATCAACCCCGCTCGTGATCTTGGACCGCGAATCATGCACGCCATTCTCCCCATACCCGGAAAAAGGGATAATGACTGGAGCTACTCATGGGTTCCCGTTGTAGGGCCTGTAATCGGGGCGTTCATCGCGGCAGGTCTTTTTCTAATGCTCTCGTAATCAATCATAGGATAAGAGAAGTGAAATGATGGGCTTTCGAAGGCCCATCACCACTTCTGTTCCCTATTGATTATTTCTTCATCCGGCACTCTCACCATGCGGTCAACATAACGTAGAGTGCCAATTAACACTGGAATTCAGAAATATCAAATCATTGGTGAACAATCATGAAATCTACAAAATATTTAAAACTACTTTTTACCGGTATAGCCGTTTTTTTAGCGAGTATCTCCTCTTCTGGCTTGCTTTTCGCACAGGACGGGGCATCGTTCGAAACAGACGAGGGATGGAATCTCCACGTTACAGGTGCTATACCTGTGTTTCTTGTGGCCTCTAATCACGATAACTTCAGCAGTGACGGAGACGACCAGTTCGCCACACGTGTCATGTCCGGCTTTAATCCCGGCAACGTCACATTTACGATAGGCGCACCCTCGCAAAACGGGATTGATGTATCGGCGGTATTTCAAATTAACCATCACCTCCACGGGCCAAGCGTGCAAAACGCCGGGCTGTTTGAAGGACGTATAGCTGATATCGTCATAGCCGGTAATTTTGGTACGATAAATGCCGGAAAAGGGTTTGGCATTTTTAACAGCATCTCAATCGGCGACAACGGCAGCCAGCTTGGTGTTGGGCGCTTCGGCGGGCCCGATGCGGCAGACGCCACGCTTGGACGGATCGGCACGGGCTATACCTATGCTAACTTCAACCCGCGCGTGACCTACACAACGCCGGATCTCGGAGGATTCACTTTAAAGGCCGGAATTATCAACCCCGAAAAACCTGGGGGGCCTTCCGCTAACCTTGAAACGGCAAGCCCAAGGTTTGAGGGCCAGCTCGACTATGTGTTTGACCTTGGAAGCGGGTCGCTGCAGGCATGGGCCGGCGGTCTCTACCAGAACGTCAATATTGCCACTCCGGATTATGACTTTGACATATCGGGTTGGGATACCGGCCTGAAATTGAACGTTTCCGGATTAACGCTTACCGGAACCTATTCCGAGACGACCAGTATCGGGGCCGACGGGCTGATTGGTATCAATATTTCAGGCGGGTCCGCCCTGGATCAAGCTGATATAGACGGATCCCAGTGGTTTACCGAAGGCACCTACGACTTTGACGGATTCGTTCTCGGTGCCAGTTACGGAGAAGGTAGCCAGGACGCCAATACAACCGAGGTGGGATCAGCACCGGACGTTACGAATGAACTTTTCATGGCATTTGCACGGATTTCAGTTACGGATAACCTCCTGTTTCTCATAGAAGCTCAATCGTTTTCGACTGATGCTCCACAAGCTGATTATGGCGCGTTTATTCTTGGCAGCCAAATAACCTTCTAAAGGAACACGTTGAATAGTCAGGCCATGCAATCTCTATGGCCCTTTGACTCTGAAACCAGTTGTTTCCGTGCTGAAAACAGTGCGGAAACATTTCTTTATACTCTTTGACAACTCTTCATTTCCACCTCACCGTTCTTTTTAAAAACGTAAAAACAAGGAGCAGATCATGAAAAAGTTAATCAACAAACCGGAAAATGTACTTAAAGAACAGCTTGAAGGATTTCAGGCTGCCCACGCAGACCATGTCAATGTCCATTTTGATCCCACATTTATTACTCGAAGTTCTAAGACCAGGAAAGGCAAAGTTGCGCTGATCTCCGGCGGCGGAAGCGGACACGAGCCGATGCACGGCGGATTTGTAGGAGCCGGCATGCTGGATGCAGCCTGTCCCGGCGAAATATTCACCTCCCCCACCCCTGATCAAATGCACGCAGCAGCCAAGGCCTGCGACAGCGGTGCCGGTGTACTAAACATCGTAAAAAACTACACGGGCGACGTCATGAATTTTGAAATGGCCGCGGACCTGGCCAGGGAAGAAGACATAAAAGTGCAGAATATTGTCATCGATGATGACATTGCCGTGAAAGATAGTCTTTATACAGCCGGCCGCCGCGGCGTCGGCACCACGGTACTGGCGGAAAAAATTTGCGGCGGGGCGGCAGAAGACGGCTACACGCTTGAAAAACTATCAGACCTTTGTCGAAAGGTGAACCGGTACGGCAGAAGCATGGGTATGGCGCTGACCAGCTGTATCACACCAGAAAACGGCACGCCCAGTTTCGATATCGGGGATGATGAAATCGAAATTGGTATCGGGATCCATGGCGAACCCGGCATGAGCAGAGAGAAAATCAAGCCGGCGGACGAAATCACCGAGCGAATGACCACCGAAATTCTGGACGAAACCCCATATAAGCGCACACTGAAAGAGTGGAACTTTGATGAGGATGATTGGGTAGAAGTGGAGGTTGAAGACGCACCATTTAAAAAGGGTGATTCGTTTATCGTCTTTGTTAACAGCATGGGCGGAACCCCGGTTTCGGAGCTTTATGCCGTCTACCGAAAAGTTGCAGAGGTCCTGGACGGCCGCGGCATGAAGATAGCGCGCAGCCTTGTTGGACCCTACATAACATCACTTGAAATGCAGGGATGCTCCATCACGCTTTTGAAAGCCGATGAGGAGATCCTGAAATACTGGGACGCTCCGGCTGATGCTCCCGCTTTTAAACAGTAGCTGCTTGCTTACCTGACCGGATACTTCCGCCTGTGGGGTTGACTTACAGGCGGAAATTTTTGAATGAGGTGCGAAATAGATATCATCAGTAAGTATCACCGCCCTTTGTATAAATATCAACCATAACCGATATCAAAATGATAACAACATCTCACATTCTTTTATGGATTGAAACAACCGCCGATTATATTGATAACAACAGCACGTACCTGACGAAGCTTGATACAGCTATCGGGGATGCAGATCATGGCAACAACATGAAGCGCGGGTTCACAAAAGTTCGTGATCTTCTGCCTTCACTTGAAGGCCAGGATATCGGGTCGATTCTCAAATCAGTGGCCATGAAACTGATCTCGAGCGTTGGCGGTGCCTCCGGGCCGCTGTTTGGCACATTTTATCTCCAGGCATCTAACGAGGTTAAGGGAGCTGAAGTGCTCGACGCCGCCCAGCTTGGCGCGATGCTGGCATCCGGTCTTGAGGGCATCAAAAAGCGCGGCAAAGCAGAACCCGAGGATAAAACCATTATTGACGCCCTTGAACCTGCAGTTAACGCGTACCAGGAGTCGGCAGCCGGCGGAGGATCGATCCAGGAGTCGCTGGAACAAGCTGTTTCTGCTGCAGAAAAGGGGGCCGAAGCTACCATCCCCATGATTGCCAAAAAAGGACGTGCCAGCTATATGGGTGAACGAAGCAAGGGCCACAAAGATCCCGGGGCCACCTCAACCGTCTATATTTTGAAAGCTTTGCAGGATGCCGTTTCCGGAGATGGCGAGTAACCCTGCATTGCAGCCGTTGTGCGGATGACCGTTCATCGCACGATCGTAAACGTTGTCCATCAGCTCAGGACAGGTGGTGCCCGCTTGATTCAACGGCTGATACGCGTTGCTCACTTCATCTTTGATTAACTCACTCCTCTAAATGAATCGTTATGGTCGGAATCGTGATCGTTTCTCACAGTAAAGCACTTGCCGATAGTCTTTTAGCAATGGCCCGGGAGGTATCCGATAAAGATGTTCCGATTGCGGCTGCAGGCGGGGTTGACGACCCATATCACCCATTTGGTACAGACGCCATGAAGATTCTGGAGGCTATCCAAGAGGTCTACACCCCCGATGGAGTCGTTGTGTTTATGGATCTTGGCAGCGCAATTTTAAGTACGGAAACTGCGCTGGATTTTCTTGAGGATGGACAGAAAGAAAACGTGTGGCTTTCTCATGCTCCGCTTGTTGAGGGTGTAGCATCAGCCGTTGTCCAGGCTGGTGCGGACCTTCCGATTGATGAAGTATTTAAGGAATCCGCCGCATCCCTCCGCCCGAAAGAAGACCAGCTGGGTGTTTCAGCCGAGCCGGATGATCAACCCGACGAACCCGCGGTACAAACGGGTGACCCGGAGGATACGATTCAAGCTTCGTTTACACTGAAGAATACGCTGGGGATCCATGCAAGGCCCGCCTCCAGGATTGTACGCGCACTTTCCGGGCTGGATGCTGACTTGCGGATACGCAATCGCTCCAAAAAAGACGAGTTTGTTAAAGGAAAGAGCCTCAACAACCTGATGATGCTTGATGCCCGGCGGGGGGATGAAGTGGAGCTGGCTATTTCGGGGCCCCAGGCCGGGAAAACGATGAAGAAGCTTGAGGAGATGTTCCGGAATCATTTCGGTGAATCGACAGATCCGCCCACTGAAGAGAAACAGCCTGAAGTACAGAAAAGTGATAGCGATGAGCCGATCCTGGAAGGGCGCATCGTGTCCGGCGGACTTGCCATCGGGCCGGCCGTACACTTTCAAGGCGGGCTGCCGGAGATTGAAAAGAGAGAAGCTCAAGATCCGGACCAGGAAATCCGCCGGTTAACAGAGGCCATAACACAGTCGAAGAGAGAGATTGAATCAATCATTGAGAAACACCGCGGAGAACGTACAGACGAAGAGATTGGGATTTTTGAAGCCCAGATTGTGATGTTGGAAGATCCCGATCTGTTTACCAAAACCGAAGCCATAATCAGGAATTCCAATCTGTCGGCACCTTACGCCTGGCGAACAACCGTAGCAAAAGCAGTGGAGCAGTTCGACCATGCTACCTCGGATGCCATCCGGATGCGCGGTAATGATCTGCTCGATGTGGGCATACGGGTTTTGAAAAATTTATCGGGTGATTCTTTTTTCTCTCTTGATCTGCAGGAACCCTCCGTCCTGCTGGCTGACCAGCTCCATCCATCAGACGTTACATCGATCGATACTGAAAACATCCGTGCCATCTGCACAGCAAAAGGAACCGAAACATCACACAGCGCCATTCTTTCTCGCAGCCTTGGAATTCCCGTACTGTTTGGACTGGGGCCATCCCTTCTGGACGTTCCTGACGGCCGTATGGTTGCTGTGGATGCGGAAGGCGGGTCATTTTATAAAGAACCGGCCAAAGGGGAACTGAAGACGTTGAAAAGCCGGCTGGATGAGTACCGTTCACGCCGGGATGCCGCATTGAAGAAGAAGAACCAGCCGGTCGTCCTTCCGGAGGGAGATCAGCTGCAGATCATGGCCAACATCAGCAGTGTGGACGACGCACAACATGCTGTAGAGTCAGGCGCTGAAGGGTCCGGGCTGTTCAGAACCGAATTTCTCTACATGAATAACGATCAGCCTCCGTCCGGTGAACAGCAGTTCGGCATCTATAAATCAGTGGCAGAAACGTTTGGCGACCGGCCGGTGGCTGTTCGGACGGCCGATATTGGCGGCGATAAGCCCCTGCCCTACCTCGAGATGGGAGAAGAGCTGAATCCATATCTTGGATGGCGCGGAATCCGATTTTCGCTTGACGATAAGGAACTTTTTCAAACACAAATCACGGCTATTCTGAAAGCATCGGCATTTGGCAACCTCTCCATCATGCTCCCGATGGTTTCCACACCCTCCGAAATTGTACGGGCGAAACAAATCATTCAGAATTGCAAAGATGAGCTTGGTGATAAAGATACCGCCTTCAACCGGCAGATCCGGATTGGCGTTATGATTGAAGTTCCGGCCGCCGTGTTTACCCTTGAAAAGATGTTCAGCCAAGTCGATTTCATCAGCATTGGCACAAACGACTTGACGCAATATGTGATGGCTGCCGATAGAAATAACAGCCGGGTGTCGGAGCTTGGAAGCTACTATCAACCCGCTGTGCTCCATGCGCTCCGACAGATCATTCAAACAGCAAACAACTACCCGGTGCCGGTATCCATCTGCGGCGAAATGGCCGGGGATCAACTCGTGACTCCCCTGCTGCTGCAAATGGGATTGCGCAGGTTTAGTATTACAGCTGCTGAGATTCCGCTATTCAAACATTACCTGCGGGAGATCGCATCGCGTGACTACCGCGAGCTTACGGATGTCATTGACGTTTGTAATGATGCCGACGCTGTAAAAGAGCGTCTCGAGACCTTTCGGGAATAGCGGCACGTATCTCATGGTTTCAATCGCCCGTTTCAAGTAGATCTTTCTTCTTTTCTTACGCTTTCAATTCCATATTTTATGCACCAACAAATCTTAATCATCACAGCATCATTCACAGAATGTATTCAGAAAACGACCGACAGCTTGCGAGCCAGCTAATAGAACACAGCGTTGAACTCAAAAAAGGAGAGCATGTGCTGATCCAGTGCATCGGTCTCAATGCCATTGGCCTGGTCAGGGCGCTTGTCCGGCACACTCGTGATGTAGGAGCCCACCCATTTCTGAAAATTGAAGATCCGGAAACCAACCGTATGCTTCTTGAAAACGGAGATGAGGAGTTCTGGAGAAAACAGACGGAGACAGAACAGCTTCCGCTGATGAAGCAGATGGATGCGTTTATCGGTATCCGGGCATCAGAAAATATTTACGAAAATTCCTCCGTATCTAACACGGCAAACAAGGCCTACTCCGATCATTTTCTGAATCCCGTTCACTTTGAGGAACGGGTTAACAACACCAAGTGGGCCGTATTACGGTATCCGTCGGCAGCATTTGCCATGAATGCGAAAATGTCTACAGAGAGATTTCGACAGTTTTACTATGACGCCTGCCTCTTTGATTATAACAAGCTCAGGGAGGCGATCAAACCGCTTGAACAACGACTCAGAACAACCGACACTGTTCAATTGAAAGGCAAAGACACGGATATTGAATTCTCAGTGAAAGACCAAAATTGGATACCCTGCTACGGCAAACGGAATATCCCTGATGGTGAACTATTCAGCTCACCCATCCTGGATTCCGTGAACGGACATATTACCTATTCGCCGTCGGTCTACCAGGGCAAGCCGTTTGAATATGTTACGCTTGAGGTGGCCAACGGCGTTGTAAACGATTTCGATTCTTCGAATAATGATGCGCTCCGTGAGATCCTGGATACAGATGAAGGTGCCCGGCGGTTCGGTGAGTTCAGCTTTGGCCTGAACCCGGTAATTAAACACCCGATGTATGATATACTGTTTGATGAAAAAATCACCGGTTCCAACCATCTTACGCTTGGTAATGACTACGAGATTGCTCCCAACGGAAATAAAAGCAGCATCCACTGGGACCTGGTGTGTATTGGAGCCGATGTTTATCTGGACCGGACAAAGATACGCGAAGGCCGATTGTTTACAGAACCGGAGCTGGCGGGGCTGAATCCTGAGCAGTTACTGAAGAAGACGTAAAACACCTTCCCTCGAATAACGATTAACGTTTAAATACACATTTTTGCGAATACTAAACCCGTGTATGATCTGCACGGGCTTTTTTATCTCACATTTACACGTCTTTTTTTGGAGATCATTGCTCCCGGTTGTTTTACCATATTTTGCCTTTCACAATTTTTATTCAAGCATTTTTTGACTTATTGTTTGATCACTGATCTTTTTTTCCCGGCCCAACAGGTAGAAAAGACAATTCAAAAAGAATATCCTCTTTTAACAGAATCGACGGCAAACAAACTGCTATGACAAAAACAAACCCTAAAAAACCGGCTTCACTGACCCGCAAGGACTTCATAAAAACGACGGCAGCAGCCTCTTCGTTTTTTTTCGTACCACGACACGTTTTAGGAGGCAAAGGGTACACGGCCCCCAGCGACCAGCTCAATCTCGCCGCCATTGGCTCTGGCGGGAAGGGATTCAGTGATATCTCCAATGCCACGGTAAACGGGCGTGAGCGTGTAGCGGCTCTTTGTGATGTAGATTTTACAGGGTCGGCTTCAAGAGCCACAGAGGCTTTCCCAAATGCAAAAAGGTACAATGATTACCGTGAGATGCTGGATTGTGAGTCATCCATCGATGCCGTGACGATTTCCACCCCCGATCATGTACACGGACCGGCCGCAACATATGCCATGGAACGAGGCATTCATGTCTACGTGCAAAAACCATTGACTCATAATATCCGGGAGGCGCGATTGCTTACTGAGATGGCACACGAAAAGGGTATTGTCAGCCAGATGGGAAACCAGGGAGCCTCAAACCCGTTGCTGAACATGGTCCAGGAGTGGATTGATTCAGGCGTGCTGGGAGAAATTTCTGACGTAAATGTCTGGACCAACCGGCCTGTCTGGCCACAGGGATTTCCAATGCCGGAACCCGATGAAAGCTTAAAACCCGACGGCCTGGATTGGGACTTATGGCTTGGGCCGGCAGAACAGCGGCCGTACACCCCCAAAATGCACCCTTTTAACTGGAGGGGTTGGTGGGATTTTGGTACAGGCGCACTGGGAGATGTGGGATGCCATCTAATCGACATCCCCTACCGTACACTTCAGTTGGGGCACCCAACGGATGCCGAGTGCAGTGTGGGGACCATTTATACTCAAATGTGGACGCCCGAATACAACCCCGAAGGATGTCCGCCATCCTCTTTTATTACCCTTCATTTTGATGCTACTCCCAAAACCGAATCACGAATTCAGATGACATGGAGCGATGGGGGAATCCGTCCGCCAAGGCCGGAAATTATACCAGCCGATCACGATATGGGGGGACCGAATAGTGCAAACGGTGTTCTTATCATCGGGGAAAACGGAGTCATCACAACAAATATCAATGATAGTTCCCCCCTGATGCCCAAACTCTACCTGAAGGACGGAACCCAGGAGTTTGGCCCGGAAACCGAAGAGAACAACGAACCGGAATACGGGCATCAGCGACGCTGGGTCGACGCCTGCAAGGCCGGGTTTGACAGCCCGGAACACCGTGCGTTAACCTCATCATTTGATTACGCGGGATCCATGACGGAGGCCGTCTTAATGGGCAACCTGGCGATAAGAAGTTATATGCTCAGGCGTGAGAATGACCAGGAGCAGATGGAGTATTATGGCCGGAAAAAACTCTTGTGGAATGGTGAAGACATGCGGGTTACCAATCTCGAAGAGGCCAATCAATTCGTAAGCAGAACCTATCGTAAAGGATGGGAAATGTAGATTTCCATATAGGATGCATCGATCTTGATCCTCTGCCAAGGGAAACTCTTGAGAGAAGTTACCCCGTTTTTTAAATCAATTTGCTGTGTTCTCGCTGAGTTACGCAAATGAAACGCTGAGTTGCGCTGAGCATCCGCGGGAATCTGCGGTAAACACTGCGTACATCTGCGCGATACATGCAAACACATTTGCCACTTTACATATTGTTCAAAGCTCTGATTTTATTCAATTTAAATGAACAATAAATTAAATTTTGAGGTAACTTCTCAAACCCTTGAACGTCATCAGATGAGTTTTCATCAAGAGACGAGGGATTCATCATCGATCCATGGATGAATGGGTGCATCATCCAACAACTCTCCTTACGATAGATCCCTACCGATACGATAGTACTGCCAATTCTACTTTTTCATACTTCGTGATCTCATTTTGCATCAGATCTTGCATGTAATGACAAGAGGCAATCTTCTGATATTCACTAATTCAAAATCATACACCATGAAAAAAGATAATAAACCGATTAAACATTTTTTAATTAAGCACCAATCCGGCAGTAAAGTAAACCAGCACGAAACATTTCTCTTTGACAAACATGAAGAGCTCACGTTTGGCAGGGATGAATCAAACGATGTTCAGTTTGATCCGGAAAAAGATTCAATGGTCAGCCGTCATCACTGTAAAATACGAAAGGGGAGCTCCCCTCTCGATTTTTATGTGGAGGATCTTGAAAGCCTGAACGGACTTTACGTAAACGGCGAAAAAGTAGACGGGAAACAGCCGATATCAGTTGGCGATATTATACAGCTGGGACAAAAGGGGCCTGAAATTGAATTTGATCTGGATCCAAGACCGGCAGGTGCCGCAAAAACCAAACTGATGAGTACAGCGGGATCGAAACATACCGTGGAAATGAATACATCAGATGAAACCGAACAGGATGAGGAATCAAAGGGCTCAGAAACGCCTGAAAAAGAGACCATTGGCAAGCAAACGTTTGAACGCGCCATTTCATCAGAGCGAAAACGTTCATCGCGTACAGTTTTGGCGGCCGGTGTATCCATCATTATAGTTCTGGCTGCACTTGGTTTCACGTTTAAAGATCAATTTGTCTCAACCGTGACGGAAGTTGTGGTTGAACCTGGCGAAACCACGATCATTGATGAGCGGTTTAATGCCGAACAAATTATCAAGGATAATGAAAGTGCCGTGGTCTTCATTGAGGTAGGCTATAAATTAGTCCATGCACCGACCGGCGATGAAGTATACCATGAATACATGAATGTGGAAGATCCGGAAACGGGCGAGGAAAACCAGGTAGCACTCTATATTGAGAACGAACAAGGTCAAATTGAGCCGGCACTTGGGTTGAGCCGACATGTTGAAATAGGGGCACCCATTGGGGTAAGTGGTGCAACAGGATCGGGTTTTGTGGTAGACGAAGATGGATTCATCTTAACCAATCGTCACGTGGTGGCGATGTGGCATACCTCATACTCATTTCCCCAGGATGCCTATAACGGCCGAATGGTGAGATATATTGACGGAGAGTGGCAGCTGGCAGAAGTTGTTCGCACCCCACCTCAGAGCTGGGTACCGGCCAATAGTGAAATGCTTGGCAGACGGCCGCTGTCGGGTAAAGTACTACAGGGACAGAATGTTTACCTGGATGTAACTTTTGCAAATAATGATTTACGAACGCCGGCCAATATCGTTCGCGTAAGCAATACCCACGATGTAGCCATGATTAAAGTAGACCTGCCCGGTGGTTTAAACCCTGTGAGTATGAGAAATGCAACGTCAAATATTGCACCGGGGCAACGTATCCTGATTATGGGATATCCCGGGCTGGCGCCGGATGTGGTCGTCGGTCGGGCATCAGCCGACCTGTTTAATCGCGAATCCCAAGTCTTTACGGTTCCAAGCCCAACATCCACTGAAGGCAGTATTGGACGGGTCATTTCAGCTACAAGCCATAGCCAGGACGATTTTATTGAAGGATACTTCAGCACGGTCGGTGAATACTACCAGATCTCCGGCAGCTCCCCCGGCTCAGGCAATAGCGGCGGCCCTGTATTTGATAAAGACGGGAATGTTATTGGGCTTTTTACGATGGGCCCGTCTACGTTAAATATGAGCTATGCCGTACCTATAAAATTTGGTATGGACTTAATGAATCCCAACAGACGGACCGTCTTGAATTAGCGATGCGTCCCTGCCGGACATAAAACTGAAACAGGTTCACATGATCAAACGCAGCCCCGGCAACAACTTAAAAAATGCCGGGGCTGTTGATTATTTCTTCGAAATCCTGCTCGAATTCAAAACTAAAGACATAAAATAGCGTCGTACAATGTTCTGGAAGAAACGTTTTTCAAAAAATCCCATCCATTCAAATAGTGAAATTCAATACCGCGCGATTGCCGTAACGGATACGGGAAGCTCAAGAAACCATAATGAAGATGCAGTGCGGTTTATTCGTCCGGCCGACCCCGCGGTCCGGAAAGCGAAAGGATGTTTGGCCATCGTTGCCGATGGAATGGGTGGCCATGCCTCCGGGGAAATTGCATCAGCCCTGGCGATTGATACAGTTGCAGAAGAGTACTACGAATACGGGAACCATCCGCTAAAAGCGCTTAAATCAGCAGCCAAATCAGCCAATGAAACCATATGGACCCTTGCTTCCGACAACCAAAACTTACGGGGGATGGGTACAACTTGTACGGCAGTGGCCATCGTTGGACAAGCCCTCTTCATCATGCATATTGGCGACAGCAGGGCCTACTTATATAAAAGGGATACTATCATACAGCTTTCCGAAGATCACACCTACGTCCAGGAACTGCTAAATGCCGGCAAAATTACCCCGGTGGAGGCAGAAAACCATCCCGATGGGAATGTTCTGACAAAATCGCTGGGTACTGATAAAAAAAGAACCTGCGATATTTTTGAATCGGACTACAGGTTTGAACCGGGCGACAAACTCTTGCTCTGCAGCGATGGATTGTACGAATACTTTAGTTCGCAGGAGCTTGCCGCATGTTTAAAAGAACAGGACCTGGGCGACATATCGAAGATGCTGTCTGAAAATGTACTTGAGATGGGTGCGCACGACAATTTTTCCATTTTGCTTGTAGAGGAAAAAGTGGATCAACCATCTTCTTCAAATCCAACAAGAGTAATATCAACAGTGAAATGATTGGCCGAAAAATAAAAAATTACCAAATCGAAGAGCTTCTTGGAGAAGGGGGGATGGGGGTCGTTTACCGGGCCAGGGACCTTAATCTGAATCGTATGGTGGCCCTCAAAATGCTGCACCCTGAAATGCTTCACCAGCCCGATTTGCTCAAACGATTTAAAAATGAGGCTCATGTAACGGCAAGGCTCACCCACCCCAATATTGCCACCCTCTATAACTTTTTTAGTGAAGGAGACCTGCACTGCCTGGTCATGGAATATGTGGCTGGGAAAACAGTTGATGACATTATAAAACTTCATAAGCGTATTCCTGCGGAGGAGTGTATTCGCATTCTGATGCAGTTAATGGAGGGATTGGAGGAAGCCCATCTCAATGAGATCCTGCACCGGGACATTAAACCGGGGAATATCATGATCAACCAGTCAGGTTATGTGAAGCTGATGGATTTTGGTGTGGCCCGATTTGAAAACAGTGCACGAATTACCCGAATGAACCGGGTCATCGGGACTCTCGAATATATGGCACCGGAACTGCTCACCGGCGGAACCCCGACCATCCAGGCTGATTTGTATTCTGTGGGAGTCGTTGCTTACGAGATGTATACCGGCACCCTCCCATTTGATGCTGGACATGACGGCAAATTAACTGAATTAATTCTTAAAGGTACCTTTTCCTACCCTAATCAATCATCCGGTATTGGCTTCTATCAGCACAAAAAACTTGAACGCATCATTACAAAATTGATGCACAAAAAAACATCTAAACGATATCTCAGTTCAAAAGCGGTCTTGGACGATTTGACCTCATGCAGTGTATCGGGCCGGGTATCCACTAAAGTTCTGGGAAGCGAACCCATCACATCAGATAGTTCTGAAAAACAACCCGCGACATTTTCCGGTCTGACTGAAAAAGCGAAAGAGGCTGCGCTCAGTATTCCCGAAAGAGCAACGAGAGTAGTACACTTGACACTGGATTTTTTCCGCAAGCAAAAACCGGTGGTACTGGAGTTCACAAAAACATCCGAGGGAAAGTTAATTGGAGGAGCCATCGGTTTTGCTATACTCATTGTTCTCTTTGCAAATATTTTTAGTCAGTCCAACCGGGATGACGGGCCACCAAACGGTACAGAGAGTGTACAAGAAAATGAGCCCGTCATGAACTACTCAGGGGCCAATAGTACTATTTTGTCGAACAGCATGCTTGCCCAACAGAGCGATAGCGCAGAATCTGACTTAGAAGAAAATAACTGGCAGGCTCCTCCGCCGATCGTAAATCCCTCGCAGGACTCGAATACCCATTCGGGGGATGATGGAAACGGGACCCCGCCAGAACCACCTGTAAAAGAACCTAACAATAGATCCCAACCGGAAGAGAAAAGGCACGGGAGTGACAAAACGCATCAGAACAACAGAGAACAAACAGAAGAGGGCGATTCCCGTGAACGCACTGACCCTGCAGAACCAGAAGAGAGCAGCGCCTCTGAGCCTGTGGCCCGCACTATTTCAGTATCGGTAAATAATCAATTTGTAGAGGGTATTTTTGACGAAACTATTTCAACGCTTACGCACAGAGAAGGTGACACCTTTTACCTTATTACGTCGGCTGATGTCTACGCAGACGGTTACAAAGTAATTGAAGCCGGTGCAAAAATCAGGGGAAGGATTCAGCAGGTGAAGGACAGGGGGCGGACCAGAAGAGCAACACTGGCTGTTACCTTCGAAGAGGTCCAGGCAGTAGATGGAAGCTGGCTAAACATTTCATACCCCGAATACAGTGATCAGTCGAGAGGCAGAGTCACGTTCAGTAAAGGTAGGAAAGTGGGACGGCTGAGAATAGATTCCGGTGTAGTAAACCTTGAACTCCAATAACATGTAATTAATTATGAAAAGACTGATAAATACTATCGTACGCTTTTGGATGGCAGGTATCTTCCTGATCTTTTTTTCGGATATAGTATTATCGCAAGGTATACGTTCCGACGTGTCCGGTTTTTATGCAAATATTAATTTTACAGGGGGTATCTGGAATACTCCCAATACCTTTTTGAAAGATATCCGGGACCTGGATCCGAATAGTATTGGTGTGCAGCTTTCGGGCGGGCATGGGTTTTCGCAGCGAATGGAAGGTTTTGCCCACCTTTCACTCACTACCTTCAATCTCAGCGGCGACTGGGATACCTATTCACACACCGAACTTGGGGTGGGATTCCGATATAATACAGGTGCTACGTTAAAGCGTCTCAGGCCCTTTGCCGATGTTCAAATCAGCAGCAGCAATGTGGAAATCAACCGGGTATTTGTGACATTACCCGGGGCTGGAAGAGTGGAGGGTGCCCTTGAATTAAGTGGCATCTCCCTGATTTTTGGTGGCGGGACACGTTATTTTATAAAACCGTGGGTGGCAGCAAACCTGCATCTCCGGTATCACCTGGGGAGTGATTATAATGCCACAATTGGCGGCACGGATCTCGCATTTGATGAAGATTTAGAATTCAACCAGTTTGATGCCGGTATCGGAATCACCTGGTATTTTGGAAATAAATTTTGATTCATTCCATCTTTTTACCAACATCCGAATCTATTGAATTCATTTACAGGTAAAGATGATGCAGATCTATTTGCAAAATCGATAGATCAGGATTCAAGAATGATAGAAAAGTCCGCAAAGTAGGTATAGATCAACAATACAATGATGACCAGGAACACCCCGGCGTGAACCGAATATTTCCACGGGGTCATATCCACATCTTTGGTGTACTCCTGCTCCCACGCTTCATCCAGTGGTTTAAAATATCCGATTGTCAACATCATCCCCACCAAAACCACAAAGGCGACACCCAGGAAATGAAACTCCGTTAGTTGTGCTACCCAGCCGCTAAACGGGGGAACAAAGTATCCCGTGGCGATCGACAGGCAACCCAGCACAAGCGCCCATTTTGCAGCCACAGGCGGGATTCTGGGACCGATCATCCCTACTAAAATTACAGCCAGGATCGGGATAAAATAGATGCCGTTCATCTGCTGCAGGTATTGAAAAATACTCTCCTGGCCGATGAGCAGAGGGGCGATGATCATGGCAGCGATGGCTACAACCCATCCAAACTTCTTTCCTGCATTTACAATCTGATCATCCGTCGCTTCTGTGTTCCAAATCGCTTTATAAAATCCATATCCATACAGTGTAGAGCTTGCATTCAGAGCGGAGTTAAACGAGCTGAGAATAGCCCCCACCATCACGCCGGCAAACAAGCCCGTCATGGGTGACGGCAACACATCGCGGACCAGAACACCGTAGGCACTATCCGCCTCGATACCGGTGTCCGCATAGAGATAGAAAGCGATGATTCCCGGAAGTACAAGATAGAGTGGCCCGATCAATTTCAGAAGCCCGGTCAAAAGAACACCTTTCTGGCCCTCTTCGAGGCTGCTGGCGCCAAAAGTGCGCTGGATAATCTGCTGATTGGTACACCAGTAAAATACATTTAACAGCAGCACACCTGTAAACAGCGTTGAAAACGGTACCTGCTGATCCGGGCCGCCAATGGAGTTAAAACGCTCAGGATTTGCCTCATTTAAAATTTGCCACCCCTCAAGCAACCCCTCTCCATTGCTTACAGCCTGCAGACCAAAGTAAGTTATTGCCAGGCCGCCAATCAACAGCCCGATTCCATTCAGCAGGTCGGATACGGCAATAGAACTTAGCCCGCCAAAGAGTGCATAAGCGGCACCGATCATTCCAACAATCCAGACGGTCAGCCAGATGACCCCCTCGTACGACTCGATACCCGTCAGTGCCTGGATATCGAGCATGCCCACCAGCGCGGTTGCCCCTGTATAGAGAATAATGGGCAGTAAAATAGCCACATACGCCGCAAGGAAAATGAGGTTTGAAATAACCTGTGTACCGTGGTCAAACCGAATTCCAAGAAACTGCGGCACCGTGGCAATTCCGCTTTTCAGAAACCTCGGGAGAAAATAGAGCGCCATCATCACCAAAGCCAGTACCGCAAGGACCTCCCAGGCCATAACGCTGAGTCCATCGATAAAGGCTGAGCCGTTCAGTCCCACCATCTGCTCGGTCGATAAGTTTGTCAGCAGCAGGGAACCGGCAATAAACGGAAAGCTGAGTCTCCTTCCCGCAAGATAGTATCCATCAAGACTTGAGATATCCTGGTCACGTACCCACCACCATGTAAATATGGCAACAAAAGCGATAAAAAACAGAAAACTGCTGATGGTAATAAAATTTTCCATGCTATGATTGTATAAAATGAGTGATTGAGGTTCGGTTACGTATGTTTGTTAAATAAATGGCTGCATAGGTCTTTGAATCGGCTAACTTATCATCTGAAGTAAAAATTTTTCTACCGGCTGAACCCGCCGGTCGTATTTTACACACCCTATCGCCCCGGTATCAACCCCGAAGAGCAACCACCATAAGACTGAATTATTTGAAGAGATAATATCGTAAAAATTTGGCCATAGGTTTGATCGATTCATACGTTCCGTCATTTCCTTATTGATGTTTGTTATTCCGCCTCATATTCATCCCCGGCGAGATAGAAGTCGTCAAATGCTGCATGCCCTTCTCCACGCATCCGGGCAGAAATTCTAACTTTTTTCTTTTCAGACGCTACATCAAATTCAATCTCTACATTCTGCCAGCTTTCTTCTGAAACGGACCGATGCACAGACGGCTCACCTTCCACATCAATCCTCACGTAGGCTTCCGCATTATCCGTAATTACCCAGGCGTACAGCTTGTATCGGCCGGGAGGCAGCCCTTCTATGATCTGTTCTGCAATGCCCTCTTCTTCAGAAATTTGCAGCCGATGGTTTCCGGTATGGCCACAGCACATCGTTATTTCGGCTGA
>JAAAOB010000074.1 GCA_009909035.1 Bacteroidota bacterium | reverse complement strand
GTAATGGGCACCTCCACTTGCGACATGCTCATCGCTCCTCATGAAGAGATTGAAGGACAACTCATAAGGGGAATTTGTGGCCAGGTAGACGGTTCAGTTGTTCCCGGAATGATGGGAATTGAGGCGGGTCAATCTGCTTTTGGAGATGTATACGCTTGGTTTAAGGAAATTCTTCTCTGGCCGGTTCAAAACAGTAAGGTAATTGGCGATGAAACCCGCCAAAAATTGCTTGATGAGTTCAATGATTCGTTGATTCAGCAGTTGGAAAAAGCCGCCTCAGAAAATCTATCCGTTGAGAATGATAAATATGTTGTTGCATTGGACTGGCTGAATGGACGCCGAACTCCGGATGCCAATCAGAATCTAACCTCAACGATAGAAGGAATGAACCTCGGAACCACCGCACCTGATATCTACCGGGCGTTGGTTGAATCGACCTGCTTTGGCGCCAAAGCGATTGTGGATCGATTTATTAACGAAGGTATTCCAATCAAGGGAATTATTGGGATGGGTGGAGTCGCAAAGAAATCTCCGTATGTAATGCAGATGATGAGCGACGTTCTGGATATGCCGATTCGCATCGTGAAATCGGATCAGGCCGTTGCATTAGGAGCGGCAATGTTTGCTGCCACAGCTGGCGGGGTTTTCCCAAAAGTTGAGGAAGCGGTAGAAGTGATGGGTGCAGGATTTGAAAAGAGATATGAACCTGATCCTGAAAGGGTGAATCACTATCGCAAAAAGTATGAGAGTTATCGATCTCTCGCGAATACGGTGGAAAAAAGAATTTCATAATTATGCCAGGCCTGTCAGGTTTGGATGTTCATTCTCATGAATAGCGATCCATGGGTAAAGAAACCTGACAGGTCTCCAACAACACTTAAAAATCACACAAGAATAGATAAATGGGCAGATACGATTCCATCAAACAGGCCGCCTACGATGCCAATATGCAGATTGATGAATTGGGATTGGTGCTGTTTACGTTTGGGAATGTCAGTGCGGCTAATCGGGATGAAGACGTGTTTGCCATGAAACCAAGCGGTGTGCCGTACGCGGACTTAACGCCGGATAAAATGGTAATTGTGGATTTCGATGCGAATGTGGTTGAGGGTGATCTTCGTCCCTCATCAGACACCAAAACCCACGCCGTTCTCTACAAACACTGGCCGGAAATCGGTGGAATTGCCCACACGCATTCTACATACGCTACAGCTTGGGCTCAGTCCTTAAAAGATATCCCGATTCTTGGAACCACCCATGCAGATCACTTAACGGTGGATGTTCCCTGTGCTCCTCCGATGGCTGATGAAATGATTGAAGGAGATTATGAACAACAAACGGGCTTCCAGATTCTGAACCTGTTTGAAGAGCGAAACCTATCATACAAAGAAGTGGAGATGATCTTGGTGGGAAATCACGCGCCGTTCACGTGGGGTGATTCAGCCGAAAAAGCCGTGTATAACAGTGCTGTTTTGGAGCAGTTGGCGGAAATGGCGTACCTCAGTTTGCAGATCGATCCGGATGTTGCGCGCATGAAAGATTCGCTGATCAAAAAACATTATGACCGGAAGCACGGCGATGACGCCTACTACGGTCAGCAATAATTATAAACCTTTTATAAGAACCCGATTATGACAACCATCCAAAAGAGAAAGCCCAAAATAGGATTGCTGGGCATTATGCAGGAGCTGTACGACAAATCACTTCCGGGGATTACCGAGCGGCAGGAAAATTATGCTCGTGAAGTTTGTGAACAATTGGCCGATGTGGCTGATTTTGATTTCCCCAGAGCCGCCCGAAACAGGGATGATATTGAGGAGATCATGGGTGATTTCAATCATAAAGGGTTGGATGGTGTGATGATTGTGATGCTGACCTACGGTCCGGCCATGAGAACGGTTCGTGCGCTTCAGAAGAATAATCTGCCGATTCTGCTGGCGAACATTCAGCCCGAACCGGAAGTAACCACCGATTGGGATATGGCCGACCTGACCTACAACCAGGGAATACACGGAGCGCAGGATATGGCGAATGCGATCATGCGAACCAGCGGTGATCATTTTGAAGTAATTTCGGCTGACTGGAAAAGTGACGAGTTCAAGAATTATGTAGGTGACTGGGCCAAAGCGGCACAAACGGCAGCAGCTTTGAAACGAATGCGAATTGCATCGATCGGTAAAATGCATGGCATGGGCGATACACTTACCGATGAAGCTGCTTTTACGAGAATCATTGGGCCGGAAGTAAACCGGGAGTATATGGGGGAAATTTATCGGTCGATGGAAACTGTGACCGACGAAGAGATTGATGAACGTATCATGATTGAACGCAACCGGTTTGATGTGGATGATGATATGCCGGAGAAAAACCTGCGATATGCCGTTAAGATGTATCTGGGCTTCAAAAAGTTTTTAGAAGAGAATAATTACCAGGGGTTCTCAGCTCACTTCGACACATTTAAAGGTGACGGCCGGTTTGAACAGATCAATATGCTGGCCGCCTCCAACCTGATGGCCGAGGGTTATGGATATGCCGCTGAAGGCGATACCAACACGGC
>JAAAOB010000003.1 GCA_009909035.1 Bacteroidota bacterium | reverse complement strand
ACCATCACTGTGAGAGTCCCTGTGGTGACACCAAGCTTCTCTGCCAGCTCTTTCATTCTCAGCTTCCGGTGATTTCCCAAGGTTTCCAGAACATGCATCTGGGAAAGGGAGATTCCGCTTCCTTCAACCAGGCCCTGCTCCCATGAGCTCATCCGGTCGAAAAATTCTGTGAGGATTCTGGAATAATGCTGCTGTGTTTCTTCCATGGATACTCCGGTATATAGTTTGATAATCAAGATACTAACGAAATATACTTTGAATATCAAGCTAAATACTGAATATTTCTGCATGCAATATTCAGTGCACCAAAGCTTGTGAAAAACTTTCACCTCAGTCCGGCCGATACGCTCCGAAATATCGATCCGGAATCCAGCCCGATTTCAGGTCTACAACCAGCCCTGACCGCCCCGTCTCTCACACTTCAGCTCAGTCACACCCACACATGAAACGGCAGCCTGCGGCCTGATGGAATCCCCCAGTTTCTCCATCCAAGCAGCCAAGTGATTTTCTCATGCTCCCACAGGCTGCATTTGTTCAGAAACACTCTCCTGCCCCAGTGTTTTCTGATCACCTCATGAAGCTTCCATCCCGGGACTCCAAGCTGTTCTCCTCTGGTCTTCCAGTTTCCTTTTCTCTGATCCCGTACCCTCCGGGGCATGAGATAATTATGCACCATCTGATAAATGCTCAGCCGCACCATCATTGCTGCAGGAGATCGGGCGAACTGTACCGACTCCCGCACGTGGTTCGCCTGATCTTTGCGAAACTGCCGGTCCACATAATTCACCGGGAACAGCCGGTTTGACGGGGTGCGCGGCAGGGTGGAAGAATACTGACAATGACGGATCCGGGACCTGCCCTCAGGCACCTTCGAAAGAGCCCGAACATACGCCTTATGATAGTCGGTATTCAGCGTAACAGCCGGTATGTCTTTATCTTTCATGTATTTACACAGTTCTTTAAGGATGGACTGAACCGATTTCTCAACGGCATTCCCCGGAGCCTTGCCCAGGGTTTGCTCCAGATCACTTCGCTTCTGCTTCTGTTTATCTGTCATCTGTCCTTTGCGCCTCAGCTGGGAATATCCCATTGCGTATACCAACTCTGAGCCGCTTCCCACCAGGATATTGATGTTGTTGGGGAAGAACTGACTCACGCTGAAGGATTCAAAGCCGTCCAGGGCGAACTCATCTTCCGGCTTGATCAGATTGCGCATATCAGAATGGATGGCCAGAAGCACCCGGCAGATGCGCTCGTATCTGTTCTGGATCTGCTCATAGCGCATACCGGTGAAGCGGGTCATGTTGCCCTGTCCGCTGGAAGAGACAAGCTGGCGGATCAGCGGGATGTAGTCCACCGGCTTTTTCACGTAGTAATCCATGCGGAATGTCTGGAGGGAAAAGGTCTTTCCGCAATCCTGACAGCGGTAGCGCGGGACCCTGCCGAAGGCCTTGGTGAAGTAGCATCCATGAAACTTGAACCAGGATTGGTCATGGGGTTTCTGGTCGGCAAACCGGGGGCAATGGGGGTTTGAGCAGTGGGGTACGGGGCTGTGATGAGTAAATTCAAGAGAATTTGTGCTGAATTCCGTCAACAGTCTGGTAATGTATGGTTGTAATGTGTTCATAAACCATACACCGGAAAAGAATTACTGCTGCTTGAATTCGCTGTGTTTTTTTACAAGCTTTGGTGCACTGAATGACCCTTTCAGCACCCGGCGGGGAAACGGGCAAAAAAAAGGGCCGGCACTCACTGCCGGCCTTATCCATCGGGGGTACTACACCCCGGGATGTTTTGTACCAATGTCATAGACATGGAATCGAATGTTTGGGCTTCGTTGCCCGGGGGATCTTGAATTGAGGCGGTATTCGAGTTTCACCTCAATTCATCCCCTGCATGTTTAGGTGGATTATTCATATGAATCCTCCCGTACTATATGCAGCTAAGCTTCCGGACGGGCGACAACTTCCCGCCGTTCCGGAACCTGGAATCCGTGCTGATCTACATCAACTAACAAAATTCTAATACCGCCCGGGCCCGGGGTTAATGCTTAACCGTTCTTTTTTGCAAATTCTTTCATATAATCCGCAAGAGCCTGTACACCTTCCAGAGGCATTGCATTATAGATGGACGCCCGGCATCCGCCCACAGAGCGGTGACCCTTCAGTCCGAGCATATCACGCTGGGAAGCTCCTTTGAGGAACTCATCCTGCAGCTCTTCATTCTTCAATGTGAACACAATATTCATGTGGCTGCGCACATCTTTATCCACCGGGCAGTTATAGAATCCGTCGGTATTATCAATCACCCCGTACAGCAGTGAAGCCTTGCGGCTGTTCAATTCCTGAATTCCTTCAAGACCGCCTTTTCCTTCGATCCATTTCAGAACCTTGCTCATTGCCCAGATGGGGAACACCGGAGGAGTGTTGTACAGGCTGTCTTTCTCTGCGTGGGTTTTATATTTCAGGTATGCTCCCAGTTTTTCGGGTGCCCGGTTGATCAGATCTTTCCGGATAATCACCATGGTAACGCCGGCCGGGGCAAGGTTTTTCTGTGCACCTGCATAGAT
>JAAAOB010000075.1 GCA_009909035.1 Bacteroidota bacterium | reverse complement strand
CAACAGGTATCAACTATGAACCCTTAACTTTTTGCTCAATACAAGCTTATTTTGGAGTGTCCCTCCGCCAGCCGGCGGAGGGCAATGGGAAGTCTTCCTTTGAGGGGAGTACGGCGAAGCCGGGAGGGGTGTTATTCGTTAAGTTTCTGGACCAAATTCAGGACATCTCTAAACTCCGAATGTCATCCCCCTGCTTGTGAGGCTGTCCAAAAAGAGCGCGGTATTGCAGAAAAATTATCTATTTCGTCATCCCGGACTTGATCCGCTCAGTATTTGAACACGTAGCGCCAGCGGAGTGAAATCTCCAAATTCCGTTGATGACCTAATAATAAAGATCCTGAAATAAATTCAGGATGACCAAAAGGATTTTTCAAAGCCCTATATGAATAAAAATGTCATTCATCGTTGACTCAAACCTATGACCTGCATGCGACAACGTATTGACGACATACCAATAGCCACGCGTACAGAATTTTTTTTCGCCCGGGTTACTCTGCTCCATCTGCGTGGGTTCTGGTGGTAAAACGGCAGACCCCACCGGCCAGCAATCCACCCAGCAACGGACCAAAAACGTAGACCGGCAGATAGGGCATCCCCACTCCATACTCAACATATCCGGCAGCCGTAAACATTGTGGATAACGCCGGGTGCAGTCCCATTCCCGCTATGGGCCGAGCCGCCATCAGGCAGCCGGCAAATCCCGCACCGATCACCAGCCCCGAAATGCGAGATCTTTTTTGCGTGCCCGGGTAGGTCATCTTCAAAAAGAGCAGAACAAAAACGAACGAAAATATTGTCTCTATAAATATAAACGAAATCACACCGGCGGAATCGGCCGGCTGCGGCACGTAGGGCAGCTCTATGATGATGGTTAACAGGTACGCTGCTACAGCTCCACCGGTACATTGTGCCGCCACGCGGGCCGCCATTTCACGCGTTGTCGTCTCTCCCAACGCCCACGATCCAAGTGAAACTGCCGGATTGTAGTGCATGTCGGCCACGGGGTATCCAATGTATAGCAGCACTACCAGGATCAGCCCCGTTGATACCGGGTCGGTAGTCAGCCCGACAGCCAGTGCAAGAATAAAAGTGCCTGATGCCTCGGCAATTAAGGTACGCATGATTCTAAATTACAATCCGGTTTTGAACATCCTACGTATACCCATACAGCAGGATGCAGTTAAGAAAAGATTGAGCAGTAGCCGATTCTTCCATGTTATTATCGGCATGTTGAATGAAATCTCAATAAAGCCGGAATAACAGCCTGCTGCTTATTTAGACAGAATCTAACCAATGATTCTTCACTACGACTTCACAAAAAAAGAGTTACTTTTGTACTGCTGAAAAAAATAGTTTAACGCAATAACACCCCCCACATGAAAATTGGTATCGTATTAATGAATCTTGGTGGGCCTACCCACGAAGATAATGTTAAGATATTTCTGAAAAATCTTTTTCGTGATGAAGACATTATAAAGCTTGGCGGCGGGGTTTTTCAAAACACGTTTTCTAACGTGATTTCCAAGTTCCGGGCTCCCTCCGTTGCCGAAGACTACAAAGAAATAAACGGCTGCCCAAAAGGATGTACGGGAAATAAACACTGCTTTAACCGGAAAAACAAAGTCGTGTCCGACTGCTGCTCCCCCATTAACGGGCTGACGGAGGCCCAGCGCAGAGGATTGGAGAAGTATTTCAAAAAGATTCTTCCCGGCGCAGACGTTTCGGTCTATACCTGCATGCGCTACTGGCTGCCATTTGCCGACACGACGATGGACGATATGCTTGAGGATGATATCACTCATGCCGTGCTGATGCCTCTCTACCCGCAGTTCTCCTGGACAACAACCGGAAGCAGTTTTCGGGACTGGGAAAATATAGAGAAAGAAAAATTTGGCGATGAGGGCGCGCCATGGAAACAGTTTCATGTGAAAAACTATCATCGCAATGAGTCGTACCTGCAGGCGATCAACAGCAGGATCGATGAGGCTCTTGATGAGCTGGATAACGAAACACGCCAAAAAACCCACCTCATTTTTAGCGCACACGGCACTCCCCTCCTTGAAGTGCGCAGCGGTGATCCCTATACTGTTGAAGTGAAAGAGACGATGGAGGCGGTTATGGAGCGCCGGCAGGAAAAACACTCCTACTGGCTTGGATTTCAGTCGAAGGTGGGGCCGCAGAAATGGACCCAGCCCAACACCGAAGACCTGGTCCGCCGGCACCTGGAATATGGGATCAAAAACTTTTTGATGATTCCGATCGCGTTTGTCACCGACCACATTGAAACACTCTACGAGCTGGGTGTTGAACTTGTAGAAGACCTGGAAGAAGAGGGCTTTGAATTTGAAAGTATGAAAGTGATGAAAGGATTAAATGATCACCCGCTCTACCTGAAAGCACTGGCGGAAGAAACCGTACGTGTTCTGAGCCACGAAATCGATCATAGCGACATTCAATGGGAAAAAGAGAACAAAAAAAACGCAGTTACAGCATAGCGTAATGGTTCACCCAACAACCGGCAATTACACACTTATCGGCATCAACCACTGGGATGCTCCCGTGGAGATCCGGGAAAAATTCAGTCTTGA
>JAAAOB010000118.1 GCA_009909035.1 Bacteroidota bacterium | reverse complement strand
ACGGTCAAAAGTATCCAAAACCCGCCGGCTAAAGATTTGCTCCGGTGGGCACATTTGAACACTTTGCGATGTAAAAACGAAGGTCCGCATCGCTTTGTCTTTGTAAACTATATTCGGCCGGTACGTTTTTACACCCATCGCAGGCGTGTTCAAATGAGCATACGCCACCTATACAAATCGGAGGCCGGATAGATGAACAGCCTAATCAAATTTATACGCAATTATTAAACAACCCACACAAATCAACATGGAGCCAAGATATTCAGATATTTTTACCTGTTTACAAAATAGTTTATCCGGATTTGGGACCTTCCAAACATTTTTATTTTAACTTCTATTCTCTGATGACTAATGAGGTCATCATATCTGAAATGATCATGATATTGAGCAAAGTCAAGCACGAACCTGATTCAGAAAATGTTTATCTATTTTTGATTGTAATGTCGTCTTCATCCACAATTTCCTTCAGCTCTTCAACATTTACCCCCAGCTTCACCTCCATTTCCTCAAGCGTGAGATTTTTGGTCTCCGGCATCACCTTCCATACAAAAAGCAGCTGCAGAACCATCATAAACGAAAAGAACCCAAAAATCTGTGCCCCGCTAAAAACAGTTAGCACTGTGGGGGTCAAAAGAGTGATTACAGCGGCAAATACCCAATGTGTACCGGACCCCAGGGACATCCCGTAATCGCGTACTACGTTAGGAAAGATTTCTGAAATAAAGACCCAGATTACTGCCCCCTGCCCCACGGCGTGAGAAGCAATAAACGCGCAGACAAAAAGAACAACAACGGCACCCTCAGCTCCCGTTAAAAAAGACCAGGAAACACCGGCCAGCGACACAATATACCCGAAAGAGCCGATATACATCAGGAATTTTCTTCCTGCCCGGTCAATCATATACATTCCCAGAAGTGTAAACAGAAGGTTGACGACTCCAAGAGATACTGAAGCTCCAAGAACATCCCCGGCAGCAACACCCGCCTGCTCGAATATTCGCGGTGCGTAATAGAGTACAAAATTGATTCCCGAAAGCTGATTAAAAAAAGCAAGCAGGAACGCAAGCAGAATAGGAAACCGGAATCTTTTTGAGAAAAAAACCGTGGCCTCTACATTTTTAGATACCGAGTGTTGAATCTGTAGAATTAAAGTTTCGATGTCCGATGTTGGATTCAGCTGACGCAATAATGCCTTTGCCTCGGCAATTTTGCCCTGTTTCAACACAAGCCAGCGCGGGCTTTCCGGAACACCCAGAACCAGCACTAAGTAGATTGCTGCCGGTATGGCTTCGACACCGAGCATCCATCGCCAGGCATGTTCAGTAAATACCACGCCAATAAAATAATTGGAGATGTAGGCAATCAAAATTCCAAACACAATATTGAACTGATAGAGTGCCACAAGCTTGCCCCTGTTGTGCGCAGGAGTAATCTCCGAAATATAAATGGGTACCGCCACTGATGAAGCCCCCACACCAAGCCCGCCGATGAGCCGGGCAAAGGAGAAGAAATAGGGGTTAGGTGCAAGGGCCGAACCCAGTGCTGAGAGCAGGTACAATGCTCCAATCCAGAACAGAGTTTTCCTTCTTCCAAAACGATCGCACGGAATACCACCAAAAAGTGCCCCGATTACAGTACCCCATAGCGCCATCGACATGATAAATGTTCCATGGAACAGGTCTGACATCTCCCAAAGATTTTGGATCGGCCTGTCAGCTCCCGAAATGACAATGGTATCAAAACCAAACAAAAATCCGGCCAGTGCGGCGACAATGCTTGAAAAAAGGATCGATTTTGTTTTAAACATATGCCGGTCTGGGTTTTTTCATCCGTTTTCTCGTGTGCAGTTTAAATGTTCAATTATGTCGGGCAACTACATTCAATGTTAGTAAAAAAGGATGGAATCGTTCTTCCTTAGCGCAGCACCCATTCGGTTGCCCCGTGACAGCTGACCTGGATTTTTCACCATGTCATTTTTAACAAAAGTAGTGCGAAATATCCGGGCTAATCAGTTTTCCCAAATAGACTCCAATTTCCAGAAATCAAAATGTACGATTCTGGCGTCACCGCCCTCTGCAAAGAGGCGAATATCGCGGCTCTGCGGGTCTGGAAATATGCGGTTCGTCAGAACAGCTTCACCATCCCCTACAAAAACTTCAACAGACGACCGGTCAACAAGCAGATGGAGTTTCACTACACCGTTTTCTAACCGGGTCGGAGCATCATTTCTCACCTCAAAAAGGTCGGAAAAACCCGATTCCCCCGATTGCGTCCTGTCAACAAATGTTGTGCCTTTCACGGCGTCATACCCAACCAGGGTGTACTCCTCCTCTCCGGCACGCAGCATAAGTCCAACAACGTCCGCATCACCCGGATCGATCTCTACTTCAATTTCGTACGCCTTTCCGGATATGTTTTGATCTGATAGAGATTTCACCTCACCATTTACCACTGACACATTTTGCAGTTTTACGTGATCTTTCCTGAGGGCCTTCAGTTCATCTACCGGTTGCTGAACCAGCCGCAGTTGATCGCCTGAGCTCTTTAATTTTACAGAGCGGGGAACAGACATGGCGCTTCTCCATGGGCTTGTGGGGATCTGGTTTGCATAATCCCAGTTATTCATCCACCCGACCC
>JAAAOB010000013.1 GCA_009909035.1 Bacteroidota bacterium | reverse complement strand
GCCCAAGTATTTCAGCGGCAAGGCGGGGGTTGATTTCAGTGTACGATTTTGGAAATCCCCGCTGACCTTGTGAATCATCGAGATACTGAAGGCGCATATTTTCCGGCTGCCCGAGAAGGCTAGCATTTAGATCAGCCGCCTCGTCAAAGTCCGTGGGCGGATCGTCAGATACCACAAGCACCCCGCCTGCACCATACTGGCCCAAAATAGCTCCAATCCTCGAATTATTTGTGATTTCGGGGTTAATCAGCGTATCACCATCAACAACTGTAGGATACTCTGAAAAGATTAATACCCAATGGTTCTGCATCATCTCAGCGTCGAGGTGTTGAACGCCGCGGCGGGCATCATTGATGCCAAATCCCCCAAAGACGATTTCGCCGCTGTGGGGTTCGGCTCCGCCAAACAGGCGAATATAATCCCCCGGGTTATCGCGGGAGATGACAGACTTTTTATAAAGCGAGTCGCCGGATTCTTCTGTTTTATAGGTATGAAATACAAGACTATCCACACGTTCGGCATTCAACATGAATGGCTGTTTGTAGGAGTTTTGGCCGGTACCTTTAGGTGCAACGCCCATCTCTTCGTACTGCTCAATGATGTAGCGGGCCGCTTTTTGCTCCTCTACCGTTCCGGTATTGCGCCCGCGAAGCGAGTCGTGGGCGATAACCTCAAGGTGAGAACGTAAATAGTCTGTGGTAAGCAGCGACGTGTAAGAATGAAATGAATTCGTATCCGCCTGCTTTGTTTCGGAGAGTTCAGCACTGCCTGTACAACCCTGCAGCAGCAGAACCAATAGAATAGAGATTAACGAGATGTGAATTTTCATGATGATATGTTTTCTTTAATAGGTTCAGCTCCCAAAATTTCTTCAACCGGTTTTAAATCGAGATAAAAATCTGTGGGGTCGTTTTCAATAAACAGGTTAATTCTCTGCTCCTTGGCCAGCTCCAGGATTGCCAGGAACATCACAACAATAATGGTTCGCTTACCAGAGGTTCGGCATAGTTCCCTGAACGACATGCGTCCATTCGTCCGAAGCAGCTCTTGTACAATCTCAGCCTGTTCTTCAACGGAGGTTTCTATCTTTTCAACCCGGTGATAGACGTTCTGTTTTTTAATGTCTGAGAGTACTTTTTTAAACGCGCTCATCAGGTCGAAGATCGTCACATCTTTTAACGCCTCTCCGGTTGCCTGTTTTTCCACCTCGTCGGCCTCCGGGTATCCGCGATAGTATTTCTGGCGCGTCTCTTCATCAATGATGGTGAGTTTTCCGGCCATCTCTTTATACCTTTTATACTCAAGGAGTTTTTGGACAAGCTCGTACCGGGGATCGTGCTCATCAAGGGCCTCATCATCTTCATTATCCACCGGCAGCATCATACGTGCCTTAATCGACATGAGAAGGCTCGCCATATAGATAAATTCACTGGCTACTTCGAGGTCGAGCTCTTCCATCAGGCGGATGTAGTCCAGGAATTCGCGGGTAATGTGGTAGATCGGGATATCGTAGATATTGAGCTCGTCCCTCTTTATGAAGAATAGAAGCAGGTCGAGAGGCCCTTCAAAATTTTTAAGCTGAACTTTATACATAAATGGCTTGAGGTTTAGGGAAGATCGCAATTTGAACACCCAAATGGAAACAGAATTGCATTCATCCGAATTGTTTTGCTTATTTAAGTTGCATATGCAAAATTAACACGACCTTTCGACTATGGATACATTTCACAGCAGAACCAATACCTTTTCCAGGAATGTGAGCTCATTTTTTGATCAGAAACTCCAGCCGTTCGGCCTGGCAACGTCCTATGTTGAAGTGATGCTGATGCTGCAGAGAGAAGGAGGCTTAGCACAATCCTCCCTGGCCGAGAACCTCTCGATGGCTCCCTCTACAATTACACGTTTCATCGACAAATTGCAGAAAAAAGAGCTGGTTGTTAAAAAAAGAGAGGGGCGCCGTATCATCGTAGAGCTTAGCATCAAAGGTGCAGAAACAGCGCCTTTGATGAAAGAGGCCTACAATGCGGCGATAGACGAGTTAAAAGAGCTGGTGGGCGATAAGTTCGTCGATACGGTAGGCAAGCTCCTGGAGTATGGGAATGAGGCGCTTGAAAAACGGGATCAGGAGCCATGAAATTCCGGGCAATTAAATTTTACGTACAACATACCATATCCCGCCGACTCCAACCACAAAGCATGCCAGCCCAACAGCCAGTGATTCAAAGAAGATCTGGCCCATACCGAACAGCAGCGATACAATCGAAACAGCACTGACAATAACAAAGCCGAGGCCGGGCAGCAGCGAATAGGTTTGTTCGCCGGGTGCCATAAATCGTTTCCAGCCGGGCCCGCCGGGTTTTACGCGATCAAAAAAGGCCTGTAATGTCTCTTCATCATCCGGCTTTGTGAGAAAGGTGACGCCAACCCAGATGATCGTGGCAAAAATGGTTGTAAAAATCATTTTAGAGGCAAAATCATCGTAGCCAATGGCGGGGGCCAGAAAACTTCCGATTGCCGCTGCGGCCATGGCCGCTATCTCACTCCATGCATTAATTCGCCACCAGAACCATCGCAGCATGTAGACCAGCCCGGTACCGGCCCCGATGGATAGAATCGCCTCCCACCCTCCTTTTACCGTATCAAACAGCAGGGATACGCCAACAGCCGCAACCATCATGATCAGTGTTGTCCATCGGGATACTTTAACATAGTGCTTTTGGGCAGCCTCCGTTGATTCAAAATCGGACTCCGGCTTGACGTATGGTTTGTAAAAGTCATTGACTACGTATGATGCTCCCCAGTTCAGATGTGTGGAAACAGTGGAGACAAACGCCGCCAGAAAGGCAACTGCCAGCAGCCCTAAAAGCCCGGCCGGCAGAAGCTTCAACATCAGGAGGGGATAGCCAGTTTCGGGATCGTCAAGCCCGGGATAAACAACCATGGCAACCAGGGCCACAAGGATCCACGGCCAGGGACGCAGCGCAAAGTGCGCCACATTGAACAAAAGGGTTCCGCCCACAGCATTTCGCTCATCTTTGGCGGAAAACATACGCTGGGCAATATATCCGCCGCCGCCGGGTTCGGATCCCGGGTACCACGACGCCCACCACATCATCCCGACCCACACCAGCGCGGTGGCGATTGCGATATCGGGGCTATTTAGCGGATTGATAGAGAGCATGTGATGGCCGGGGCCAAATAGCTCTGTAATCTCTATCTTAAGCTGGCCGAGGCCGCCAACATAATCCACTGCATAATAGGCCAGCATGATTGTACCGCCCATGGCGATGATAAACTGGATGAAATCGGTAATAATAACGCCCCAGAGACCCGAAAAGGCAATATAGATGCCGATCAGCAGATACATGATAATAATGACTTCCCACTGGCCCGCGCCGGTCAGAACCGTGAGAATTTTTGCCATCCCAACCGTAACCCATCCAAGGATAATGCAGTTAATGGGAAATGCCAGGTAGAGCGACCTGAATCCGCGAAGGATGCGGGCCGGTCGGCCGGTGTATCGAATGGAGATAAATTCAACATCGGTAATAACATCTGCACGTTTCCAGAGCTTGGCGTACAGGAATACGGTGATGAGCCCGGAAAACATGAAGTTCCACCAGATCCAGTTGCCTGATATACCATCGGTTGCAATGATGCCGGTAACGGCAAGCGGAGTGTCGGCAGCAAAGGTCGTAGCAACCATTGAGATGCCGATTAACCACCACGGAAGGTTTTTCCCCCCCGTAAAGTAGTCCTCAAGATTTTCCTGTCCGCGTTTTTGAGAGTAGTAGCCAACAATTACCATAATGGCAACATAGGCGGCAATGACCGTGTAATCGAGCCAGTTGAAAGGCATGAGAGCTGATGTTAGTGGGTTGTTGGTTCCCCGCGCCGGGCGATTTTGTTGATCAGATAGTATATTGCTGTATAATCATCGACGCAATATAGAATATGAGTGAATGAATCCAAATGTGGAACCGCTTCCGATTATGACGTGGTTGCATATCGGTTCTGCAACTGAACGTTTGATGTGAAAGAGTAATTAAACTAAAACACAGTGATGATGTTAGTGTCGTGTCAATGCTGATTTGTCTGGGTAATGTCCTATCTCATCCAACGACTTCACGTCATCGGATGAGTAGAGTAGGCCCGAATCTCTGCGACAGGTCCCGAACGGCCGAGTGTCTTGTTCGAGCGATTCACCGGATGAAGGGAATTCATCCGGTGAAGGTCCTCATCCGACGACTTCCCGTCATCGGATGAGTGGGGTAGGTCCGAATCTATATGACAGATCTCGAACCGCCGGGTGTTATGTTCGGCCTCTGATGGTCCTGATCCAACAACTCCGTCACTCTATCGTTGACGCGACATTAGATTCAAGCCTCTGTTTTTAAAGTGGTATTTTGCACACCGATGATTTTTCCTGCCGGCAGACGCAGGAAGTACTACATCCGTTTATTTATTCCGTTCCGACGGGACACGTTTTGTAATCAAACCGGAGAACATGATGTCTATTAAAAAATACCATATTGGACTTACGCAGTGGGGCCTGAAGGAGTGGAAAGGAGAGTTTTATACGGATGATGCATCCCAGGATCAGTTTTTAAAACAGTACGCTTCGGTCTTTAACAGCGTGGAGGGGAATACAACCTTTTACAGGGTGCCATCGGCCGATACCGTCCTGAAATGGGGACGCCAGGTACCCGACGGATTTAAATTCTGCTTTAAATTTCCGCAAACGATCACGCACTATAAACGGCTGAAAGATGTGGAGACCGAAGTGATGGAGTTTTTGGAACGGTTTGAGCCGATACGCACAAAGGTTGGCCCGTTTCATATTCAGTTAAGCTCTCAGTTTTCGTTTCGTGAGTTTGAAAAACTTGAAGCTCTTTGCGATATGCTGCCCCCGCACTATCATTATGCCGTGGAAGTGCGTCACCCCGATTTCTATGACAGGGGCAAAAAAGAGAACCGGTTGTTTGATCTGTTGAAAGCCCAGTCTATCGACCGGGTGACGTTCGACACACGGAAACTGCATTCCATCAAAGGAGGGGATGAAACGATCCGTGCCGCACAGAAGAAAAAGCCAAACCCGCCGGTCCGGTTTGATGCAAGCAGTTCGCGTCCGTTTGTCCGGTTTGTAGGTGCAAACGACATACTGAATAACGAAACGTATTTAAAAGAGTGGGCCATCATTACAGCAGACTGGATCAAGGACGGGCTCCATCCGTATATATTTATTCATGCACCTGACACATTTCATGCACCAGAACTCGCGCGGTACTTTCATAACAGGCTGGCGGAGTTCGTGGAGCTGGAGTCAATGCCCCAGTCGCCAAAAAAACGACAAAATGAGCAGCTTGGGCTGTTTTAAATCGAAAACCACGGCGGTCTTCAGTCCTGGCGTGTGGAAATATGGGTTGATGAGTTATTGAATCACTTCGTTCGTAATATGTACGACGCCATTCGATGCCTGGATATCTCCTTCCGTGATTGTTATCCCTAACGCTGGTTCTACATCAGCTGCTGAAACTTCACCCTGGAATAAATGAGCTATGACAATGTTCAGAAGATCATCGGGGTTTTCCCGAAGTGCGGCAAGTTCATCGCCAAGGGCTTTAAAAGCCTCATCGGTTGGAGCAATAACGGTAAATGGCCCGTCTGAAGATATCGTCTCATCCATGCTTGATTCTGCCAACAGCTCAGAGAAAATGGTGTGATTCTCACTTGAATTAATAATCTCAACAACATTGGAATCTTGTGCGAATGCTGTATTGATTGAAAACAGTAAGGCCAACAGAAGTGTAAAAAAAGAAGCCGTAAACGCAGAATATGAAGAAGGTTTCATAAGAGTTTAAACCGTTTATAAATTAAAGAATGGATAATGCAAAGGTCTCACTCATGTAAAATGGTATAAAAGCAAAATGTTTCAAAATAACCTGATTTTTACAATTAGCGGTTGAATTCCCACCCCCTCTGGATCAAAAAGGTTACAAACCCTTTTGAAGGGGCCATGATTTGAAAGCATAGAGAAAGCAAACCGCCGGTTGGCGGTGGGTTACTCCTCAAATACTCATATGTAGGTATACATTTAAGGTCTGAAGTTGATACCTCGTGGGCCCTGCCCCGGGGGAGTTCATCAACCGGAGCTGATGACACTTGGATCGGTTCTCTGCGAATCATTCTACAGAATGACTTATCCCGAAAAAATCAGTATCTTGAGGGCTTACGAAAAGTTGATAAATATGTCGAATACAGAAACAGTACAGAAAACAAAATCTGTTGCGAAAATGGCCGAATCAAGGCGTACGTTCGCAATTATATCGCACCCGGATGCAGGAAAAACCACATTAACGGAAAAGCTGCTGCTTTATGGTGGCGCAATCCACGAAGCCGGGTCCATTCGTCAGCGAAAAGCCTCCCGTCACGCGGCTTCTGACTGGATGTCGATCGAAAAAGAGCGGGGCATTTCCGTTACGTCATCGGTACTGCGATTCGAAAAAGAGGGCGTCCGCTACAACCTGCTGGATACACCGGGCCACAAAGATTTTTCGGAGGATACACTGCGTACACTTGTGGCGGCTGATTCAGGCTTGATGGTCATTGATGTTGCCAAAGGTGTGGAGGAACAAACCGAGAAGCTGTTCGAGGTGTGTAAACTTCGCCGGGTGCCGGTGATCACATTTGTGAATAAGTGCGACCGTCCCGGTATGGACCCACTGGAGGTTTTGAGCAATATTGAAAACAAGCTTGGAATCGAGGCTATACCCGCCAGCTGGCCGATTGGATACGGACAGAAATTCCAGGGCATCTACGACCTGATTGGCAAAGAGATGCACCTCTATGTAAAAGAGGATCACGGAGCCAAAAAAGCTACAACCGAAGTTCTCAGCCTGAAAGAGGGTCTTGAAAAGTGCCGGCTTTCAGAGTCTGAAAAGGCAGATCTCGAGGAGGAGATCCTGCTTATTGAAGATATGTTCGAAAGTATGGATCGCGATGCATTTAGCGTAGGGGAAGCATCGCCGGTATTTTTCGGGTCGGCGCTTCATAATTTCGGTCTGGATGTATTTCTAAACTACTTCAAAAACCTGGCACCATCACCGCAAGAGTATCAAGACGAAACCGGCACACCGCGCAGAATTGATCAGCCGTTTAGCGGGTTCATATTTAAGCTTCAGGCCAACATGAACCCGGATCACCGGGATTGTGCGGCGTTTATCAGGGTGACGTCCGGACGGTTTGAACGGGGACTGGAGGTAACGCACGCCGGTACAGGGAAAAAAGTAAAAATGTCAACGCCACACACACTGATGGGTGATGAGCGGCACATTATGGAAGAGGCCTATCCCGGAGACATCGTATCGCTTTTCAACCCGGGATTTTTCAGGATAGGGTCGACAATTCACGCTGATGAACCGGTGAGTTTTAACGTTATCCCGCTTTTTACACCGGAACATTTCATGAAGGTATCCACCAAAGACCCGTTTAAACGGAAACAGCTCCGTGAGGGCCTGAAACAACTTGCGGAAGAGGGTGTTGTGCACGTATTTGAGGTTCCCCAGGGAGTTGGAAATGAACTGCTTCTTGGAACGGTGGGCGCGCTTCAGTTTGAGGTTGTGGAGCACAGGATGAACGCCGAGTACGGCGTCGAGCTCCACCAGCAGGGCGTCACCTATCACGCCGCCCGTTGGCTGTCGAATCATATGGCGGACGAGGTGATTGAGAAGCTGGAAAAAAGCTATTCAACTCACGTCACGAAGGATATGGACGAAAACCCGATTGTCCTCTTCGAAAGCGCCTACGCGTTGAACCAGGCGGAGCAGAAAGTAGGGGCGGAACACCTGCATAAATACAAGCAGGATTAATCAACTCAACGATTGTTTTATTACGCTGCACGCAGCAACCGCAGTCGAGGATCGGGGGCGGTGAATAAATATCATACCTGCAGGCCGAAAGCCCGGATTGCTACTGCAGAGCCTCGATATCGGCCACGCAAAAATCTTGCAGTACGGGAACCGAACCGCCAAAAAGATTGGCAAAGAAATCGCTGGTATTGACACTGAAGTACATCAGGCACTCTTCAACAGTGCAGTGCGCACCGTTGCTGCTGTCGTGATGATCATCCTGCATGTCGGTTCCGTTATTTACCAAACCCATTAAATGGCCGAATTCGTGGTTAAAAACGGTTGTCTCGATAATTTGCTTTGACGGCTGGCCCACGCCACCGCTTATCTCCTGGATGGTTTCAGAAAAATAGGCTGTTGATGTATTATAGTAAGCGATGCCAAGAACATTGTCATTCTGGTAGGGTCCGTCCACGAAGATTGCGTAGGAGGCGAGCGTGGATCCTTCAGTTAACTGCTGCCGATACTGCTGCTCAAGATCCCGGATGTCGCCAGGGGTATAAGATTCAAGGTTTCCCGAAGGAATTTCTACCGGTTCTGAGATGGTGATGGAATCTTTGTCGAGATGTTGTTCAAGAAAGGTTCGAAGATTTTCTATAGATTCCGGCTCAGGTTTTGATCCCGGCATATACTGGATTTCCAGGACCAGCTGGTTATACTCCCGGCCTGTGATGAATGCTTCGTTCGAAGCGCCCGGTGCTTCCGTGTGGCTAAACTCCGGCGGAGGCGGGTCAGGATCCTCGCCATTGCCACCCGGATCGGTAACGGATGTGGACGTATCACCACAGCTGCTGAAAATCATCAAAGAATACAGGAGTATAAAAAATATGATGGACCTACTTTTCATAAATTTGGTAGCGATGTAAAGTTTACAGATTATATGGCTGATACTGACCGTTTTCGATCGATCGAAGAGATTGATCTCCCGGCGCAGATGATTGAAAACAAGGAAAAAGAAAGATTGTTCCTTCAGTCGTTATCGACATAATACCTACAGTACTTTATACACGTATCAATATTCAATTATAGAACATATGAGTGAAGTGGAAATTATTCAGGCAGATCTTTCAGTAGATGAGCACTGCCGGGCGATTGTGGATTTAACAGATCGTTATGCACGCGAACCAATGGGAATGGAGCAGCCGCTACCCAACCTCGTGAAAGAATCACTGATCGAAAACCTGCGGAATTTCCCCTGCAGCCTCCATTTTCTTGCCTATGTTGAAGGAGAGCCGGCTGGACTTGCCAACTGTATGATTGGATTTTCAACATTCTGTGCATCGGGGGTGCTGAATGTTCACGATCTCACCGTGGCCCGCGAGTTCAGAGGCAAAGGGGTGGGCGGAGCACTTTTAGAGGCGGTGGAAAAAGAGGCGTTGGATAAAGGATACTGTAAACTTACGCTTGAGGTGCGGGAAGACAACCGGGCCAAAAACCTCTATGAACGGCAGGGATTTTCAAGCGGCAATCCACAAATGGTTTTTATGGAGAAAAAGTTGACGTGAGGATAGCTCACCGTACCTCGGGAGAGCCAAGCTCAAGTGCAGCGGGACGTTACGTGGACAGGCCCTTTTTCACCATTTCTTCACTTGCCTCCCAAAGTTTTTTGCAGGCATCATCATTTGTAGCCACGTTGGTTTTAGGCGTTTTTGGTGAACAGTCCGCAAAGTATGCGCCGGATAGATGTTCAATGCCGGGTTCTGTGCAGAGATAGATCGAGGTACGGGCGCCTTCTTCCGGGGATTTCATCATAAAACGGGCGAGATTAAAGAGCTTCGCAAACCACGAGTCAGATTCTGAAGCAAACCCGGTATTGACAACACCCGGATGCAGGCAGAAGGTAGTAATGTCTTTGTCCTTCAGCCGCTTATGGAGGTGGTGCGTAAACATAATGTTGAAGAGTTTTGAGTTGCCGTACGCTTTTGAAGCACTATACCCGCGTTCAAGCTGAAGGTTGCCGGGGTCGAACTCTCCATAGCGATGAGCCTCGGAGGCTACGTTAATAATGCGGCTGGCGGGGGTGTTTTCCAGGAGCGGCATCAGCTCCTTTGTAAGCAGAAAATAGGCCAGGTGGTTAACAGCAACCGTTAGCTCAAGCTCATCGGGACTCTCTTTTCGCTCGCCGTCAGGCAAAAATCCGGCATTGTTCACCAACCGGTCCAGCCGATTGTAGGTCTGTTTGACTTGAGAGGCCACCTCCACAACCTGACTCATGTCGCTCAGATCACAGATAAGAATATCGGCTTTGTCGTTGCCGGTCTCTTGCGTGATCTCCAACCGGGCTGCATCGGCCTTCTCCGGGTTGCGACAAATCATCAATACACGATATCCCTCTTGCAGGAGAGCGCGGGTTGTAATTTTGCCAATCCCGGAATTAGCTCCGGTCACAGCAGCAATGTTTTGGTTCATCGGTCTCAATACTACGGTGGTAATTCGAATCAACTATACCAAATAAGGTATTGATGACACTTCACTATATCTAATTTTCTTGCAAAAAGATTATTAAATTCTGTAGAAAAGATAATTATTTAAAGTTTTACTATAATAAATCTTTAGGTTATTAATTTAGTGGTGGTGTGTTGAAGGAAAGAAACCAAAATAGATCTATTCATTGCTTTGCCAAAGCATTGATGTTGACGATGTGCCTTTTCATCGGGGGGCATCTGGGTGCACAAGATCTGAACTTCCGTCACCTTACCATCGATGACGGACTCTCTCAAAACGCCGTTTTTTCGATTGCGCAGGATCAACAGGGATTTATGTGGTTTGGGACGAAAGACGGCCTGAACCGTTATGATGGACAATCATTCAGGGTTTTTCGTCAGAATCTATCAGACACTACAAGTATTAATGGAAATACAATCACAGAACTTTACGTCGACAAAAGGGGATGGATCTGGCTTCGGACCACTGAAAACGGGATCAATTATTATCAGCCGAAACGGGACCTGTTTTCCTGGCTGGAGCATTTAAAAAGCAGTGACGGCCACTCTATTGATGATCAAATCGAAGCTATTTCGGAAGATAAAGAGGGAAATATCTGGGCGGGAACCCGAACAAACGGACTCTACAGAATCGAACGGGATCACAGCACAGGTGTTCCAACCGGACTCACGCATTATACCACTGATCAGGGCCTTTCAAATAACCAGGTCTACTCTATCCACGTAGATGAGAAGGGAACCGTATGGATTGGAAACGACGGGAAAATAAGCAAATATCTGCCCGAGACAGATTCATTCCACGGGTATGATATACCATTCGAAAAAACGGATGAAACCGAATACTTACTCTATTATGTCATTGGTGATATTCACCCGGGGCCGGGGCAAACTCTCTGGCTCGGAACATCTGAAGGAATGATGCAATTCAACAAAAAAACGGGTAGATCAACTTCATATTCCTACAGATTATATTCTACACGCCGTGAGCACAACAGAGTCCGTAAAATTGCCGAGGGTCCTCGGGGCAATCTTTGGTTAGCTACTCCCTCAGGGCTGACAATCTTCAACCCGGTTACGAATGAATATGCCGAATACAAAAGTGATGCGTCTGATCCCTTATCCATCAGCTATAACAGCATTACGGGCCTGTTTAAAAGCAGTCATGGGCTGATGTGGGTTGGTACCGCGGGAATGGGTATCGATTTGTATGATCCCAGGGCGAACCGGTTTCTTAAAATAACAGGGAATGATCTGCTGACGGAGGTAAGCAGCTTTAGTATCCGGAATGTGTTGGAGGATCAAAACAGGGATGTCTGGATTCTTTCCGATCGTCCCTACCACTGGGATCGCCAAAACCAAACGCTCCAAAATGTGAAGGATCTGTTTGTGCCTGACGCATTACCCAACTCATATCCTGTTGAACTGTGGGACCTCGCGGAGGACCGGAATGGAGCACTTTGGGCTGCATCAACCCAGGGATTAATCAGACGTGACCTGTTTACAAAAGAGGTGACGCTTTTTGAATATTCACCTGACAACACGGGAGGATTGCCACAGCGCGAGGTATACGGCGTGCTGGAAGATTCCGGCGGAGAACTTTGGGTTCTGACAGAAAACTACCTGTCCCGTCTGGCAGATCCGCAAACAGGAAGGTTTACAAGCTATAGGTTTAATGAGAATGAGCCTGTGCGTGAGCAGATCAGGCCTCCGATTGTTGAAGGAAAATCAGGGAATATCTGGTTTGGAACATCATTGGGGCTTTTTTGTTTTGACCGCCAATCGGAGAGGTTTCAGCACTTCGAGCAGGTCCGCTCCGATTCAACAAGCCTGAGCCATAACCTGGTCAAGAGCATTCTTCCCGATCCGAAAAACCCCGGAAGCTATTTATGGATTGGAACGTCGGGCGGACTGAACAAACTGAACCTCCAGGCGAAATCGTTTACCCGTTTTACAACGGCTGACGGGTTGCCAAATAATGTGGTATATGGCATTTTACCGGATAACAGCGGTCATCTATGGCTGAGTACAAATCGCGGCCTCTCTAAATTTAATCCCCGGAGGCAGGAGTTCAGGAATTACGATGCTCGCGACGGGTTGCAAAGCAATGAGTTTAACACCGGCGCATATTTCAGGTCGCCATCCGGTGAGCTATTCTTTGGAGGGATTGCCGGCTTAAATTATTTCAGCCCGGACCAGGTGAAGGATAACCCCAATCCGCCAGAGATTGTACTAACCGGCTTCAAAATAGAAGAGAGAGAGATTTCGTATCGAAACTCGCCGGCCGTTTTAGATGCGCCTCTGCCGTTTGCCCAAAACATCCAGGTGGACCACAGGGATGATCTCTTAACCTTCCGGTTTGCTGCGCTCAATTACTCGGCTCCCGAAAAAAATCAGTATGCATATAAACTGGAAGGATTGAGCGACAGCTGGGTGGAATCAGGGAATTACGCCACAGCGGTCTTCACCAATATTCCCCATGGCAGGTATACGCTTCGAATTAAAGCATCCAATAATGACGGGGTCTGGAATGAAGCCGGAATCGGTATCTCCCTGGTTGTGACCCCACCGTGGTGGCATACATCGTGGGCATATGCAGCCTACCTGATTACGTTTTTGGTGGCCGGATACTCGTTAAGGCGATATGAGCTCAACCGGTTCAACCTGAAGAATCAGCTCGAACTGGAACGGATACAGACCGAATCTCTGCGAAAGCTCGACCATCTGAAATCGGAGTTTTTTGCGAATATTTCACACGAATTTCGTACACCTCTGACACTTATTCTCGGCCAGATTGAAAATGTGCTCTCATCAGATATCCAGTACAGTGATAAGAGAAAGCTCGCCATGGCAACGGACAACGCCAATCGCCTGCTCTCACTGATCAATCAGCTTCTTGACCTGTCAAAGCTGGAGGCAGGAAAAATGGGTTTAAATAAGGGGCAGTATAATATCGTCGGTTTCTTAAAGGGACTCCTCAGTTCATTTGAATCGCTTGCTGAATCGAAAGATATCAGGCTCTTGTTTGAATCTGAATCAGATCAAATCCCGGTTATTTTTGATGCCAAGAAGATGGAACGGGTCATTCTGAACCTCATCACCAATGCGTTTAAGTTTACAGATCCCGGCGGAGAGATTGGCATAAGGGTCAGGACAACTGCCAATGATCTTGTTGAGATACGGGTAACAGACACCGGCATTGGCATTTCGCCTGATCAATTGAACAGCATATTTGATCGATTTTACCAGGCAGACAGTTCGTCCACCCGTCATGTGGATGGAACGGGTATTGGCCTTGCGCTTGTCAGCGAATTTGTAAAGCTGCATAACGGAACAATAGACGTTCAGAGTCCAAGTACTCAGTTGCCGGAAACCGGGAAGCCGGGAACCGAATTTATCATACGTCTGCCGATCGGAGGTGTTACGGATGCTCAGGGCTTTAGTAAACCTGAACATACGATCAAACTGCAGGACTGGAGAGAAGATACACCAGCCGTTATGGCCGGTCCTGCAGATCTTGATAATTTAAAAAACACACTGGATAAAGAGATTATTTTGATTGTAGAAGACAATACAGATGTACGGGAGTTTATTTGTGAGCAACTGAGGGATGAGTACAGGATTTTGGAAGCCGAAACGGGTATCCGCGGATTGGAGCAGTCTAAACAAGAGATTCCCGATTTGATAATATCAGACCTGATGATGCCTGAAATGGACGGCCTCGAATTTTGCAGACACATTCGGCAGGACGAAAAGACAAGTCATATCCCGGTTATTATGCTTACGGCAAAAGCCGGGCTCGAACATAAGGTTAAAGGGTTTGAAACGGGAATTGATGCCTACCTTGTAAAGCCGTTCAAGATAAGAGAATTGCAGGCTCGCGTGCGGCAGCTCATTCAACAGCGAAGACAACTTCGGGACCAGTTTTCTAAATCCGGCATGATTCAAACTTCGGGCATAACCGATGATTCCATTGAGAAAGCATTTCTTGGAAAAGCGATCAACGTAGTAGAAAATAATTTCACGAATGATCAGTTCAATGTACAATCACTCTCGGATGCGTTGAATATGACCTCCCCGCAATTGAATAGAAAATTGCAAGCACTTCTTAATCAATCTGCTGTTCAATTTATTAATGCCGTTCGATTGCAAAACGCCGCAGAACTTCTCAAACATAACAATAAAACCATCGCTGAAATATCATACATAGTTGGCTATAACGACCAGGCTTACTTCACCAGGGTATTCAAAAAACAGTTTGGAGTAAGTCCTTCGGAATTCAGGAAAGGCTGAGCGATTATTCTTCTTAATGATGAAATTAAGACACTCAACACCAACATATCTGTTACTCTGTTTCTTGTTGATTTGGACCGGCTGTAGTGATCAATAGCATGAGGAGTTGGTAATTAACTATCAAACCGGAGAGGATCCATTAAATTACCAGGCCTCCTTTCAATCGGGCGATCGTGTTTCCCTTCGCCATGAAATAATTACAATTTCAGGCGATTCCACCTCCCTTTTCCGGAACACTATGGAGCTAACAAAGGTAAATCATTGATTTCTTTGCCATTCAAATCACACATTTTATACAGCACCTAAATGATCTCTCATGTACAACTGAGAGACATTCAATGCCTTTCCTTAGAAAAAGTCCAAACATTCTTACGAAAAGTACAAGACTTTTTACGGTCTCGATCTCACCTTCTTGTAAGCGTAACCGGACGAAGCCGAAAATCCAATCAAAGAGTAGGCAAATCAAAAAAAGGCGATGATATGAATAATTTGAAGTTTGGCAAACGGGCAATAAACCTCATGATATGTACAATTCTGTTTATAGGATTGAGCACAAATTTGCAGGCGCAAGACGATTCTGAAAACGAACCGATGCTGCTGAGCATAACTGAATTCTCGATAAAATTGGGCCATAATATGGCATTCCAGGAAGGTGTAAAGGCATGGAAATCGTGTTATCTCGATAATGAGGGTGAGTGGACCTGGAATATGTGGAACCGCATGAATGGAGGAGGAACGGTATACTACCTGACATCATTCTCTGCAAGCTGGGCTGACTTTGCCGCTGAAGATCCGGCCGGACAAGCTTGTTACCGGCAAGCGGCTGAACTGATCATGCCGGCTGTAGAAACCGTTGAAGATTACTTCTCCTGGACAAAACCGGAATGGAGTATGACTTCCGGTGATGGAGAAAATACGGTTGTGGAAGTTGCATACTTTCGGACGAAAAATAGAAGCTTATTTAACTCACTTGCTTCAGAAGTGATGGACATTATTGAAGAAGCACAGGGCAGTAAACGGTCGAGGTGGTATGAAGCTCATGGCGGCGGGCCTGACGGATTTCACTATATGAATGTATTTCCTTATGAGAACATGGAAGCACTGGATGAACCGTATGAAAGCGCCTGGGCCATTGTTGCCGAACAAGAGGGAGAAGAAAAAAGAGAGGAACTCCTGGAAGATTACAGAAACGCTGTTGAAAATTCCTGGATGTATATATTCAGTCTCAATGAAGAGATGAGCCATTCTGGCGAAGAAGAGTAGTAGCAGATCACAAATCAAGAGGTCGCCGAGCAACC
>JAAAOB010000117.1 GCA_009909035.1 Bacteroidota bacterium | reverse complement strand
AATACCAGGCGATGGCTGAGGTGGCGAACGACGCCGGGATGCCGTTCGCCGGGCATATTCCCGAAGAGGTCGGACTTGAAACCGCCATCCGGATGGGCCAGCAAACCATTGAGCATATGGCCGGGTACATCCGCTTCATGGATGCAGAAACAGAACCGGTCTCAGACGAACAGCTTTCTCGAGCCGTCGCTCTTACCGTGGAGAATGATGTAGGAGTTGTGCCAACGCAGGCGCTCTGGAAAACGCTTATTGGTGCCGCCGATACGGAGCAGCTTCTATCTTACAGTGAATTGAACTACATGCCTCCGGCCGTAGTGCAAAACTGGAAAAATTTTCTTGACGAGGGAGTTAAAAACACCCCGTTCTACAGCGGAGAATTTGCATCCGTCCATGCAGAAAACCGCCAAAAACTGTTGAAAGCACTGCAGGAGGGCGGCGCCAGGATTCTGTTCGGAACAGATGCTCCGCAAATATTCAGTGTTCCCGGGTTCTCCGTTCGGCACGAGCTCACGATTATGGAAGAGGCGGGGCTCACCCCGTATGAAATTTTAACCACCGCCACTCGTGCCGTAGGCCGCCACTTTGAAGAGAAGGATCGTTTTGGAACAGTCACCGAGGGCAGCCGGGCCGATCTACTGATGGTATCGGAGAACCCGCTGGAAACGCCCGACACCATAACACAACATCGCGGGGTCATGATACGGGGGCTCTGGCTTCCGCGTCAACAAATTGATGAAAAACTTTCGGAAATCGAGGAATATTACCATTAGCACATTCTGACCATCTCAGCCGGCTGTGCTTTTTTTAATCTCAAAATACATACCACTGAACCAATGCCACTCATCATGAAAAACGTCATCAGAACACTTCTTCTCTTTTTTCTAATATCTTTTGCTCCAGTTCAAGTATGGAGTCAAACGACCATAGATACTGAAAAGCTTCATAATTTTTTTACGGTCCTGGAGGAGAATCAACGATTTATTGGTTCGCTGTATGTATCAAGAGATGGTGAGGAAATTTTTAGCAGGGCCTATGGAATCAGGACGGCTGAGGGAGATCCAAGTACACCGGATACCCGCTACAGGATCGGCTCGATCACCAAGAGCTATACCGCTGCCATGATTTTAAAATTTATTGAAGATGGAGATCTATCATTCGAGACAACCCTGGACCAATTTTTCCCCGGCATACCCAACGCCGACCGGATCACAATCGAGCATCTTCTGCGTCATCAATCCGGGCTTGCAAATTTCACCAGCCTGGAAGATTACGTTTCCTATATGGAGCAGCCCCGCAGCCGGGATGAGCACATCTCACGCTTCGAACAGCTTGACACGTCATTTGATCCGGGTGCGGGCACGGAGTACAGCAATACCGGCTATGTACTGCTTGGATTTATTATCGAAGAGGTCTCCGGGCAGACCTACAATGAAGCGCTGCAGCAGATGATCGTTGATCCTCTTGGACTGAATTCTACGTATACCGGCAGTAAAAGCCCTTCATCTGCCGAAGAAGCGGAATCTTTCATCTTCCAAAACGGCCAATGGATACCCGCTTCAACAACCGACCTCAGCGTGACAGGCGGTGCAGGCTCCATTGTAGCCACTGCAAAAGAGACCTCTCAATTTTATCGTTCACTGTTCGAAGGGGTGCTCCTGGCTGAAAAAACAGTTGACAAAATGACCTCCTTCGAAGGACCGGTCGGTATGGGGGTGATTCGCATTCCGTTTTACGACAGGTACTTGACCGGCCACAACGGCGGGATTGACGGGTATCGATCGAATGCAGCCTACGATCCGCAAACAGGATTGAGTTTTGCACTCCTTGGCAACGGGGTAAACTACAGTTTCAACGATATTCTCATCGGCATGCTGTCGATTGTTTACGGCAGAGAGTACAGCATTCCTACATTTGAGGAGCGCCAGCCCATAACCATGACTCGTGAGCAGCTTACCGCCTACACCGGGACATATGCATCCCCCGGGTTTCCGCTTAAGATTCAAATTTTCATTGAAAACGGCTCTTTGAAAGCCCAGGCAACAGGGCAGGCCGCCTTTCCTTTGACCATGTTCAGCAATGAATCCGCAGCGTTTGAGCAAGCTGGAATTGAAATCACATTTAACGAAGAAAATGGCGGCAGATATACAGGATTTGAATTCCAGCAGGCCGGGGCTACATACCAATTTACCCTTGAAGAATAGGCCGGAAAACCTCGCGAAAGTACCTAACTGCAACGGGTGATGATTCCCCGTGACAGCACGCTGTACCCGATAGAAGATGTAGCATCAAACTGCCGAAAAGTTTCCCATGCTTTTCTCTATAATTTCAAAACTTTCGGGACCGTACTGAAAAAGAAGATCCAGCAGGCAGCAGTTGGGCTCGAAACCGTCAAAATGCTGCCGGTACACGGGATGGTTTAATGGACACGGGCTCCGTTTATCGCCCTGCCGCTGATAGTGCCGGGCATCATGCTCCTGAAAGTAGGTATCTGCGCCAAGTTTTTCCGCCAGGAGATCCGGGTCTGAATCGTATGATTCCATGGTGCTGCCAAACAGGATGTCGGCCTTCAGCTCGATTTCCAGGTATCTGAAAAGCCGCTCACGCAGATGGAGTGTAAATGGCAGCAGGTAGTCAAAATGTTCGGCTTCCCTGAAATCGGAGTGAATTTCGGGTTCATAAAAATCGTAGTAGACACTATTGCTATAGTTGTACTTTAGTGTCTTCAGAATGGCGGCAATCCAGGCTTCGCTATGATCTATTCGCACATCACGGATCAGTTTGCCCCTGTCTTCGGTCTTTACCGGGATGTTGAGATATTGCGTGCCCGACGGTGTTCGTACCAGCGCCCGGTGCGTTCGTCCTTTTCGTGACCAGGGTTCAGAATCCTGAAGGAGAATCCTGTCGGCCGACAGCATCATGGCAAGGTCGTGCAGGTCCGGAATAAATACAGGTTGAAGTATAGCAAGTGTCATAGGTTGCCTCAGAAAACGCGTTTCAGACCGTTACATCTCATGTGGCAGAGATCACGATCACGCCGCTGACTTTTTTTCGGAAGACTCTGCTTCAAATTCTTCAGGATTTTCACCGTAAAATTTAAGGATTAAATAGAGAATCACCAGGCCGGCCAGCAGCCCCCAGACGGGGTGGATAAAATCGAATGAGGCGGGAAGTTCTCCCACAGCCAGGGCAACAAATGCAACGACGAGCGCATAGGGCAGCTGTGTCCTCACGTGATCGATCAGGTCGCAAGCGGACGACATTGAGCTTAGAACCGTTGTATCTGATATGGGGGAACAGTGGTCGCCAAATACGGCCCCGGCCATCACGGAACTGATGGCACCCAGCAAGATTCCGTAATTTTCGCCCCCGGCAAATCCCACGCCGGCACCCATGGCAATAGAGAGCGGGACGACCACCGGGAAAAGAATAGCCATGGTTCCCCACGATGTTCCGGTAGAGAATGCGGTCACCGCGGCAATAAAAAAGACCAGCCCCGGCAAAAGCGACAGCGGCAGGCTGTCCTGCAGCATAGAGGCCAGGTAGGTACCGGTACCAATCTCCTGCGTAATGCCGCCCAGGCCCCATGCAAGAATCAGGATCACCACGGCGATCAGCATCGACTGCATACCGCCAATCCAGGATTCGATTGCCTGGCTGAGCGTCAGGATTTTTTGAAAAACAACAAGAGAGATGGCCACAACGCATCCTGTAAATGATGCCCACAGCAGAGCAGCAAACGGGTCGGCATTGCCAATAATCGCCGTTAATCCGCTCTCCCCCGGGCCCATGGCCGACGACCCGGTAGAATAGAGGCCGTAAAGAGCCACTACAATTACGGACACCACAGGAAGGGCCGCGTTGACCCAGCGCTTTGGTTTCCCCTCAATTGGCTGAAGTGTGTCGAGCGTGGTGTCAGTAGCCGGCATCGATCCCTCGCGGATCACGCCGCCGCCGGACGCCGCCCGGCGCTCAGCTTCGAGCATAGGACCAAACTCTTTCTTCATCACAATGGTCATCAAAACAAACGCAAGTGCCAGGATCGGGTAAAAAAGATACGGCAGGGAGTGCAAAAATATGATGAAGGCATTGTCGGCTCCCGCCTGCAGCTGCGTGGCCAGGGCGGCGTTTTCTGTAGATTCGGCCAGTCCCGTTAAAGCGTTTTGAATCTGTGTAATCTCAAAGCCAATCCAGGTAGTAATTACGGCACTCACGGCCAGTGGTGCGGCCGTTGAATCGACAATATATGAAAGCTTTTCACGTGAAATTTTCAATCGGTCGGTCATCGGCCTCAACGCATTGCCGCGAATCAGCGTGTTGGCATAATCATCAAAAAATATGAAGAGTGCCGACGCCCATGAAAAAAGCTGGCCCTTTTTGCGCGTTGTTGCAAATGAACCGAGCAGATCCACAATTCCCATCGTGCCGCCTCCGCGAGACATCACACCGACCATCCCACCCAGGAAAAGACTGAACACAATAATTGCGATGTGATCGGCATTTACAAGTGCGCCTGTCAGAACATCGAGCGAGTGGGCGGTTCCTTCCAGCGGATTGAACCCGACAATAAACAACGCCCCGATCCATATCCCCGCAAAGAGCGACAATACCACCTCGCGCGTAATCAATGCAAGGCCGATTGCCACCAACGGCGGAACCAAACTGATCCAGGTGCCATAGAAAGGCGATGCCTCTTCCTGAAGATCCACAAATGCATGGAGATCAGCCCACCCGGCCAGAAGAATAGAGAGACCTGCCGTTATTAGTAGAAACATCCATCGTTTTGCGTTCATCATAAGGTGTCGTCTTTTACTTTTGTATTAGCATCATTCTAAAGCTCTGAAAATACAAGCATTACAATTAATTCCAATCATTTATTGAGGTTCAGGAATATATCCAAATTTGTTGAGTAAAAGCCATGACGGCTCAAAACCTGAACAACCCGTCGGCATATTCATCAACTTTTTTTATGTAATGCGGTCGATTGACATCTAACTTTTTGATATGTTTAAAGCTTTGGCACACAAAACAGGGTACAGACCGGGAAAACAGGATTGATGAATCAAAAGAACAATCGGAAATTTTTAAACCGGCGAAAAAAGCTTGTTGAAAAGATTCGCAAAAAAGGGATTTCTGATGAATCTGTCCTCCAGGCAATTGAGTCGATACCCCGGCACCTCTTTATCGATTCAGCGCTCGAAAATCGCGCCTATGAGGATAGCGCCCTTCCCATTTCATGCGGACAGACGATATCGCAGCCATACACTGTAGCTGCCCAGACGGAACTGCTTGACGTTTCAACCGGAGATAAAATCCTGGAAATCGGGACAGGGTCCGGCTACCAGGCGGCCATCTTATGCTATCTCGGCTGCGATGTTTACAGTGTGGAGCGTCATGAACCGCTCTACCTGAGCGCCCGCCATATTCTGAGAGACCTTGGGTTTCGCCCACATCTGAAATGTGGTGACGGCTCCCTTGGCTGGTCGGCATATGCCCCCTACGACGGTATCGTGGTAACTGCCGGGGCGCCGGTCGTGCCTGAAGATCTTATCAAGCAGCTTGCCGTGGGTGGCACGCTGATTGTTCCTGTTGGAGATCAAAAGGTTCAAACAATGACGCAAATTACGCGGGTATCGAAAGAGGAATTTGAAGAAAAACAGCTCCGGCAGTTTAAATTCGTGCCCCTGATTGGTAAAAAAGGGTGGGATTAAGATGTCGTGCGTTTTAATTTACAGCAGATGGTCCCGGATTTACCTAAAGAAGTTGCCGGTTATTCATTCCTGAATGAAATAGGTAGCTACATGACTGTTACACAATCAGCCAGGTGAGCATCAAAAGAATGAGCACCCAGACGCCGATCTTAACCGACATCGATTGCCTGGGAAAGTCGTACCCGCAGATCGGGCAGACATCGTGATCTGCATCCACCTCAACAGCACAACCCGGACACTCGATTTTTTTCATCTTTCAGTCGTCTTGCTAATACCTTTGCAGATTACACACAATTCTCAGAAAAGAGGCTGAACAACTTTTCCTCCAGTGAAAATAGCCTGATTTTTAAAACATGTAAAGGTATTGCTCCTCGAAGCCTGGTCTGTTCAAAAATAAAAAGCCACAGGGTTGTCACCTGTGGCTTTTTGACGGGGAAGGTGCCGAAAATCAATTTTTCGGATCCCGATTATTTTAATTTTTCGTGCGTTGTTTTTCTACCATGCTCCCTACAACGTCAAGCCAACGAGGACAAAGAATTGCTCTATATCAGGATTGAATATCACGGCTGCGCTAACCGGAATTGAAAACGTATCCGTAATCTCGATCTCTTTAGAGGTACCGATTCCCGTATTTACAATGGCAAAGTCTCCGTCCGAGGAATGCCAGCCGTCACCGCCACCAACGAATAACGATGCGCTGCCAACATCATACCCGGCCTCAAAGTAGAGGTCTCCCCCCGCGGATCCCGCGAAATCTGCTTCATTCAGGACTACATTACCCGAGAGACTGAGCTCCTCGATATCCAGCCCGGCATTCAGTTCAAAGGCATGACTCTCGCCATCGAGATATTCGGTCGGCGGGTAGTAGTAGTCCGTGGCGCCAATTGTCAGGCCAAAATCGAAACTATAGGAAGCATAGAGGTCCATTTCCTGGAACCCGACGTTCCCGCTCTGTGCGCTGCCGTCAATTCCCTGCGACCCCCAGGCACCAAGGGTAAAACCACCGGCAGTGAAATCTACATATGGCTGAACAGCTGGTCCCGAAAATGCAATCCCACGAAACACATAGGTGCTGTAGAGATCAACACCCGGCGTTATCTCCTGGGCATGTGCCGTTTCGGGTGATATCGCTGTGGATGCCGAAAGTGCGATAATAACAAGAATAAGCGTTGTGAGGTATCTTTTTAATTTATAAAAGGTATTCATTGTGTTATATTCTAAATGTTTATGACAGTTACGAGAGTGATTGGAGTAAACAAAGGAGCACCAGATGTCCAGTCTTGCGTGCTCCTTTTTTATTTACTGATGATCTGTACCCGGAGAATTCCGAATACAGATCTGTTTGATACGTTTGTTTGAGTTGTTGTCAAAGCAAAGCTTAGGACGGAAATTGTCCAAGCTCCGATGTTTTGACAGGTGAAAAATCGGGATAGGCTTTGTTGCCGTGTTCTGATATATCCAGTCCGTCTGACTCCACCTCTGACGAGACGCGTACTCCCGCAATGGCTTTAATTGCAGCAAACACACCAAGGGAAAACACAAACGTTGTGGCCAGGATGGCTGACGTCCCCAGGAGCTGTACCCAAAAACTTGCAGGCGTGAAAATTCCTACAGCCAGCGTGCCCCAAATACCGCATACACCGTGTACGGAGATGGCTCCAACGGGATCATCCAGCTTGAGTTTATCGAACATCAGGATTGAAAATACCACGATTACCCCTGCAGTGGCCCCAACCATAACAGCACCTAACGGCGATATGACATCCGCACCGGCCGTTATCCCTACAAGCCCGGCTAATATTCCATTTAGCGCCATAGGAGCATCCAGGCTCTTCATTACCACTTGCGTCGTGATCATTGAGGCGAGGGCACCGGCACACGCTGCAAGCGCAGTTGTCACAAATACATACGATACGCCGGCAGGGTCGGCACTCAGTACAGAGCCCCCGTTAAACCCAAACCAGCCAACAAAAAGCAGGAAAACCCCCACCGTGGCCAGCGGTATGTTGTGAGCAGGAATCGCAAACGTTTTTCCATCCTGATATTTGCCCGTTCGTGCACCGAGAAGAATAACACAGGCAAGGCCGGCCGCACCGCCAACACCGTGAACAAGTGTAGAACCAGCAAAGTCGTAAAATCCAAGTTCGTCTAACCAGCCGCCTCCCCAAACCCAGCTTCCGGTCATGGGATAGCTAATAGCCAGCAACAGAACGCCAAATATCATGAACGATGACAGCTTAATTCTGCCCGTAACGCACCCTGACACAATGGTTGCAGCTGTTGCGGCAAACATGGCCTGGAATATAAAATCACTCCAAATGGTCATTTCCATTCCATAGGCGGGAGTTAACATACCGACAGGATTTGCAGAATCGAACCCAATGCCGAATCCGCCAAAACCAAGGACACCGTTAAATTCACCGGGATACATGATCTGGAATCCTACCAGTGCATAAAGTAATACGCCGGTACACAGAATAAATACATTCTTATAGATGACATTGACCGAGTTTTTGGACTGTGTTAATCCGCTTTCAAGTGATGCAAAGCCGAGATGCATTAGCAGCACAAGAAAAGCCGCAATCAGTATCCAAAGATTATCGATCATAAACTTTGTATAGCCTGCAGAGGCCTGAAACTCCTCCACTGTACTATATCCGTCCTGGACTTCAGTAGTTTCCGCAGATTCTGCAACCACCACGGATTCTACAGATTCCTGCAGCGGTTCAGAACTGACGTCGTATGCCACATACCCGGACGCCAAAGCCAAAACCAGTATGAGAATGGATGCTTTTAGAAACTTATTCATAAATGTTGTGTTTGGTTAAAAATTACTACGAGCTAATTTCACCGACATCACGGTTTTTGTCAATAATTTTTTAGTTAAAATGGATATTTTGCCTAAATATATTATTATACTTCAGAAAAGCGCTTTTTATTCATTCGCTTTAAAAGGTATAAGCGCTTTCATTAAAGACACGCGTAATTCAATTGGATACAGAATTGCAAATACTGAGAGCAGACAAGGAAAATTTCGTGATTTGAAGTAATTATTTATGAAATATCATCTCTCTCTAAAACTTTATAATGGTTTGTGCGGTATGAACATTTGCTTATTTAAGAAATCAAAAAAACCATCCTGATCCTGCAGCAACAGTAACACACCGTCACTACAAAACCCACCCCGGCGGATCTCTCCGGAGAACCTCTCCTGTCAGGGGAATAGGCCCATCAATAAAACCAGGAAATGCCCCCTGGTTTTTAGAATTGAACATCTCTACTTCTACCATTTATCTTTATCTTGAACAGATCAGGTTTGTCAACCATCTCCGTTACCAAACCGATTCCGGAAACGTGACAACGGTACTACCACAGAACCATGAGTGCATCACTTAAAATTGGGCATTTTGCCGGTATCAAGGTGCAAATTCACTGGACGTTCTGGCTCCTGTTTCTATTTGTAGCAATTATGGTGCTCTCCGGCGGGGGAACAAGCACTGATTTATGGTGGAATTTTACTTTTGTCACGGCCCTCTTTATCTGCGTCATTCTGCATGAATTTGGCCATGCATTGACGGCAAGGACATTCGGTATTGAAACCCGGAGCATCACGATGCTTCCTATCGGTGGTGTTGCAAGCCTGAAAGAGATCCCTGATAAGCCAATGGAGGAGTTTTATATTGCCGTAGCCGGGCCTCTTGTGAATGTTGTCATTGCGTTGGCCCTCTGGGTTTTGATTCCCGTAGGCGATGTGATGTCAGCAGACCCTGAGGTAATACAGCAGAAATTTTCCACGATAGACGGGTCGAATTTCCTCATCTCCCTGCTGTTCGTCAACATCGCCCTTGTTCTTTTTAATATGCTGCCGGCTTTCCCGATGGATGGCGGCCGCGTGTTCCGGGCACTATTGGCCATGAAGCTGGGCCGTGTTGAGGCCACACGGATCGCATCTGCGACCGGCAAATTCCTGGCCCTGATCTTTTTTCTAACCGGGCTTATGTTCAGCGTGGTCCTGGCCATCATAGCCGTTTTCATTTTCTTTGGGGCCCACACCGAAAACATCACCGTTCAGCAGTTGAGCCTGCTGGATGGCAATACCGTTCGTGATGCCATGATCACTGAATTTTCTATTCTTGACCCCGAAGACCGGCTCACGGCTGCAACCGATAAAATCCTGGCCGGAACGGAACAGAATTTTATCGTGGCATCTTCGGGCAACATCCGGGGAATTCTCTATGTGGAAGATCTTGCCGCTGCACTTCGGCAATTTGACCAGGAGGTGCGCATTGAAGATGTGATGGATACCGATTTTACAATTCTGCAGGCGGATGAACCGCTGAAGAACGGATACACGAAACTGCAATCAGGGAGTAAAAGCATCTTTCCTGTGGAAGATGATGGAGAGATTGTAGGAATCCTGGATATGAACAATATCAATGAGTTTCTCACATTCCGCGCGGCGCGTGATTACTGAACCAGCCGGGAGCCGGAGCCATCTTTAACATCTTGCCGGGTCGCGCCATTGTACTACCTCGGAGCAGAGCCTGCGAGGCATCAATTTAGAACCCATAATTTTTTGGTCAATACATAGCTTATTTTGAAGTGTCCCCCTTCTCCCGCTATGGATCCCCATGGAAGAAGGGGGCAACGGGAAGTCTCCCCTTGAGGGTAGTACTCCGCCGGCTGGCGGAGGGAGGGCTCACAGCCTCTTGAGGGGAGTACGGCGAAGCCGGGAGGGGTGTAATTCGCTACGTTTCTGAACCAAATTCAGGACATCTATAAACACCGAATGTCATCCCCTTGCTTAAAAATTAAATGAACACCATTTTGCAACGAACACCTACCAGAGCAGCATTTTCAAGCAGAACACGCTCCCGCCACTCTTAATAAACTCATAGGTACTGTATTCGTGCACATAAAACCCGGCATCCCGGAGTTTCTGGTTTACATCGGTACACCCCTGCTGGATCAGTACATTTTTGCCGTCCGGGCAGACCGCATTCACCGCAAAAAGGGTTTCCGCCTCGTACGATGTGGCCTCAATGACGGTATCAAAAACCGCATGTATTAGCTCAAGGCCCTCAGCATTAAACGCATCGCTGTAGATCAGGGCGGTATCCTCGTTCAGTATGCAGAGGCATGTGTCAAGATGATAAAACGTGTCGCTCTGCAGCTCAAGCGCGATGACCGGTACATCAAAAAGGTCGGATATCTGCTCATATACCTTTAGTGAGCTTCTGAAACCGTATGCCCCCCAAAGCAGTCCGCGTTTAAAATGCCATAACGCATCTCCCATCCCCTCAAACGATTCATCTCCGGTGAGGTTTGCGTGGTGGATGGTATATCCTTCTTGTTTATAAAACTCTTCGATGTAAGGCACTTCACCTTTGCGCTGGCTGCTATTCATGACCGACATCACCACCTCTTTACCGCCATCCGGGGCGATGTACGGAAGACTCTGGTTTGCTGAAAAAACCATATCCGGATAGCCTTCAACACCGTCCACTATTTGCACGCTGTATCCCAGCTCTTTATACCCGTCCCGGAGATGTTCCCACTCATTTTCCGCCTGCATCGTGTCCACCCTGCCAACCTGGTTTTTCATATGTGGATTGATGACGTACTCCACATCAAAAAAAGTGGGTTTAACCATCATAACCTTCCCCGGAACCGGCATAGGCTGCAGGTCTGAACGGTTAAATGTAATTTGATCTGCAGATGTTATGACTCTGGACATGATGTAACGTTTGATTTGGTTACGCTTCGCGTTTGTTTCGCGAATCTGTAGTACTATTTTTTGTTGCAGGGTAAATGTAAGAGTAAATATTCAGTAATGATGCATGAAAATCACTTGTTATGAATTTTTCACCTTGTCGATGCATCAATAATCCGGTAGTTTCATCTTATGATATTACAATCCGACCTACTCAATCAGCTTGCTCCAATCGAACTTAAAGCCCGGAAAATTGTGGAAGGGTTTGTGTCGGGGCTTCACCGCAGTCCCTACCATGGATTCAGCGTGGAATTTGCAGAACACCGCCCCTACAATCAAGGGGATGAATTCAAGCATATCGACTGGAAGGTGTATGGAAAATCCGAGCGCTTCTATGTAAAACAGTATGAGGCGGAGACCAATCTCAGAGCGCATATTGCTATTGACACAAGCAGCTCCATGTATTTTAAACATTTTGCGGACTGGAGCAAACTGCGGTACTCCATCCATTTTGCCGCCGCCCTTGCCTACATGATGAACCGTCAGAGAGATGCCACCGGCCTCACGCTTTTTGACGAAAACATCCGGTTTCAGTTGCCGCCGAAATCCACGCAGACGCATTTGAGGCTCATCTTCAAGCATCTTGAAAATCTATTGAAACAGGAAAAAGAGACCTCAAAAGAACAGCGCGTATCCGCTTCTGCTGATGCCCTGCACTCGCTTGCCGAAACCCTGAAGCGCCGCAGCCTGGTTGTGGTCCTGACCGATCTGTTTGAGAATGTGGAACATCACGATGCCTTAATTTCAGCTCTCCGCCACCTTCGTCATCAAAAGCATGAAGTTCTGCTGTTCAATGTCCTGGAACATCAAAGCGAACGGGATCTCGATTTTAGTGACGGTAAATTTCTGTTTGAAGATATGGAGACCGGTTCCGAAATCGAGGTCATTCCTTCACAGGTAAAACAAGATTACAAAAAAAAGGTTGATGAGTACACGCACAAATTTAAAATAGCCTGCAGTAAGGCGCTTGTTGATTTCGAAGAGATCGACACCCAGAAACCGCTGGATCTTGCACTTCTTGCCTACCTGAATAAACGAAAGCGGCTGATGTAGAGAGGGGGATTTTAGACATGAGATGTGAGATGTGAGATGTGAGATGTGAGATGTGAGATGTGAGATATGTCTACCTGTCAATCCCTGTACCTCATCCGACGACTTCACGTCATCGGATGAGTGGGGCAGGTCCGAATCTTTACCACAAGCCTCGAGCTGCCGGGTGTCTTGTTCGGGCGATTCACCGGATGAAGGGAAGTCATCCGGTGAAGATCCTCACTCAATCGATGACACTTCACTCAAAGACTTCCGAAGTCTTTTCTGGCTGTATGGATACTCAGTCTCTTTTATAATTCTCACTTTTATTACAAGCACGCAGACTTCGGAAGTCTCCCTTACGTTACTTTTGCTCTCATTAAAATCTTATTCAATAATTTCGGGAAAAACCGTTTCAGATAAACGGCCAGCACCTCTTTGCCGCCGATATAGACCTCCTGCTTCCCGGCCGAAACTTTTGGCAGAAGCTTTTCGGCAAACTCCTCCGGCAGCATCGCTTTTTTGTGTGCATCGCCCATTTCATTGAGCTTGCTCCCGTCTGCAGTAAGCGCATTCTTTGTCACATCCGTTTTAATAAACCCGGGACAGACCATCGTTACATCCACCCCTTTCTGCTGAACTTCCTGCCGAAGACAATCGAACCAGCCGTGCAGGGCGTGTTTCGAGGCTGCATAGGCAGATCGATAACGCGTACCGATCTTCCCCATCACACTGCTCATAACAACGACATGACCATGCCCACGGCGGATCATCCCCGGCAGAACGGCCCGTGTCAGCGCAATGGTGCCAAAAAAGTTGACCTCCATAAGGTGACGTACCGACTCAAGCTCTGCATCAACAGCCAGCGCCCTCTGGCTGATTCCGCCGTTGTTGATCAATATATCTACTTGTCCAAACAGGGCTTCCGCCTCGTCTGCTTTCGTTTTCAGGGAGGACCCGTCTGAAAGATCAAGTGGTAAAATTTCGATGGAGCCGGGATCGCCCTGGCAGTTGGCTTTTACCCGCTCGAGCTCGGCGGTTCGGCGTGCCGACAGAATTAAGCGCGCGTTCTTCTTGTTGAGAGAGTATGCCAGCGCCTCGCCTATACCCGATGAAGCACCGGTTATCCAAATGACTTTGTCTTTATAGTACATGATTCACCCGGTTATGCCAATATTCATCCATTGAAGATCTGTACCCTGTTTTCGATAATTCATGTAGCTTTTTACTATTTTCCGCAACGAATGATAACATTTGAAAGCCAATGATGCACCTGAAACACACCATTCTTTTAGTTGAAGACGAGCAAGAACCGGCTGATATGCTGGCCAATTTTTTAGAGATGGAGGATTACAACGTCCTGGTTGCCTACGATGGTAAAAAAGCTGTTCAGTATATTGAAAACAGAGCCGATGAAATTGATCTCGCGATCCTGGACATTATGGTTCCGCATATCGACGGTAAAGAGATTTGCAAACGAATCCGGAAGCACCCGGTGTTGTCGGGGATACCCGTGATATTTCTTACCGCCAGGGACAGGGAAAAAGATGAAATTGAAGGGCTTGAGCTTGGGGCAGATGATTACATACCAAAGCCTGCCAGCCTGAAACTGGTAAAAGCTCACGTAGAGTCGCTGATACGCCGGCAGCAGCCGCAAAACAGCAAGTGGATACAGCACGGCGATCTCTATCTCGATACCGTAGGCAAAGATCTGTACCATAAAGAGAAACGAATCGAGCTTACCTCCACCGAGTACACACTCGCCGAACTCTTTTTCCAAAACCCCAAAATGGTCTTCAGCCGCCAGCAAATCCTGGAGCATATTGGGGATGATGATAAATTTGTTTTCGACCGCACTGTTGACGTTCACGTAAAAAATCTTCGCCTGAAGATGGGAGATTCTTCGGATATCATAAAAACCTATCGAGGGCTTGGCTACGGACTGAACCGAGACCTGATCCAGACATGAGCATACGCGCCAAGTTAGCATGGACATTCATCTTACTGCTGATATTCGGAATCACCGCCATCAGCAGCTATTCGATCCTTTTTATCCGGAACTACCTGCTCAACCAGGGAGAAGAGCAGATCATCAACGATACGGAGTGGCTGGCCATCACCATTCAAAACCTTCAGCAGGATGAACAGTTTGAAACCAGCCTCAACGAAGCGGCCCGGACGTCAGGCTATCGCATCTCAATTTACGACGAAAACGGTATCCTCTTTGCCACGGTCCCTTATTCCGAAGAGGCTTCCGACGCTGAAAAGCTGCCGGCTGCCCGGCAAAGCCGTCTTCGTGAAACCAGCCGGGTGGAATTTCAGGATAGAACAGACAGCGAAGAACTGGTCACCTACACAGCGCTGAGCGGCACACGCAACCCGGCAAGGTATTTGAAAGTCAGTATCTATAAAGATCAAATCTACAGGCCGATAAAAACGATCCGCTGGATCATCTATACCGGGATGTTTATTTCAATCGGGCTGGTTATTGTGGTTAGTATTCTCTTTTCGCGATCTATTTCAAAGCCTATTATTCAGCTGGAGTCTGCTGCCAGAGATATCGCTGATGGAAATGTGGATCGCACTCTTCAACTGGATCGAAAAGATGAGTTTGGCACGCTGGCCCAGTCGCTCAATCAAATGGCGAAGCGGCTGCGTGCTGATAATGAAACGCTTAAACAGCTCTATGAAAAACAGCGGCAGTTTTTTGCCGATATAACCCATGAGATTCGCAACCCACTGCACACCATTTCGGGTTCCATTGAGATGCTGCAGCTTGCTCATTTAAGCAGCGATAAAAAAAAGCAGTACCTCGAAACCGCCGCCCGGCAGACCGATCGAATTAACCGGCTCTTTAAAGATTTGATGACGCTGCAGCGCTTCGACAGTGACAGCTATTTTATTGAAAAAAAGCCGTTCGATATTCAGTTAATTCTCGAAGATGTAGAGCAGCTTTTTAAAAACCGCGCGGAGGAGAAGGGTCTTGAACTTCAGATAGACAAAAAACAGGCGGTTGTTTTTGCCGATCCCAATAAAATAGAACAGGTATTGGAAAACCTGATTTCAAACGCCATCAAATATACAAGCGAGGGGTATGTACGGGTAACGCTTACGGAGAGAGATGAGACAGTGACGATATCGATTACGGATTCCGGCATCGGCATATCCGACAGCCACCTGGCCCGCCTTTTCGATCGTTTTTATCGTACGGACAAGGCACGTTCGCGCGATAAAGGAGGGACCGGCCTCGGGCTGGCCGTCGTTAAAAGCATTCTTTCGGCTCACGGCTCCGGCATCGAAGTGTCGAGCCGGCCCGGCGAAGGATCCCGATTCTGGTTTTCACTTCCAAAAGCATCATAGTGTCGTGTCAATGAACTACCTCGGGGCAGAGTCCGCGAGGTTGTAGGTGCCTAAAATAGGTTGACATAAATTTTCACAAATAACTCGATTATTTATGTCTAAAAAATATCTTCGGCAACGCCGAACATTTTCACCT
>JAAAOB010000120.1 GCA_009909035.1 Bacteroidota bacterium | reverse complement strand
ACGATATGGATATCATCGAGCTGAACGAAGCTTTTGCTGCACAGGCACTGGCCTGCACCCGCAAAATGGGGCTTCAGGACAATGATATGCGTATCAACCCGAACGGCGGCGCCATTGCACTCGGCCATCCTCTTGGAATGTCGGGCACCCGCATTCTTCAAACCGCCGCAATCCAACTTCAGAAACAGAATAAGCGATACGCACTGGTAACAATGTGCGTCGGCGTCGGCCAGGGATACGCTACGATTTTGGAGAGGGTTTAATTTTTTTTAAGAAATTAAGAATTGAGAATTTTGAATTAAGAATTTTAAATGTTGAATTTTGAGTTGCAAAAAATTTGCTTTGGATGCTTTGCATACACTCAGCGAAGCGGAATTTATTCCCAAATAGTATGGGGCTAAAGCCTCGTTGTTTTAGCGTCCCGGCGGGCCCGTTGACTGAAGTCAACGGTAATAGGCCGCAAATTAAAGTTAGAAATTGATTAGTAAAATCATAGGAAATCCGTACTAATAATCGCCTGCTTCTTATTGCCGTCTGCTATTTATTGCCGTCAGCTTCAGCTGACGGAAAACGATCACTCCAAACCAGGTGGCTTTAGCCACATTCATTGCACTCAAGCTCACCCAAGCATTCCAAAGCTTCCTCTGCGAACTTCGCGAGCCTCTCCCCTCAGCGGTCTTCGCGTGAAAACCCAAAATTGAACTAAAGCCCAGACTAAACGTCTTCTAAAATATTTGTTTATAAGTATCCACCCGACCAACTACATCTTGTCTTTCCAGTTTTGGGGGTATAGGCTCGGCACGTCGTTGTATTTGGTACTCATAATGTTCTCCAGGACATAGGTCAGCCACTGCTGGGGATTGACCTGATGGACTTTGCAGCTGGCCAGCAGCGAGTATACCATGGCCGCGCGTTGGGCGGCTTTGTGTGAGCCTGCAAACAGGTAATTTTTCCTGCCCAGGGCAACCGGACGAATCAGGTTTTCTACCAGGTTATTGTCGATTTCCAGGTGTCCGTCATACAGCCAGCCGCTTAAGGCGTCCCATCGGGTTATGCTATAAGCCATGGCCTTGCCAATCTGGCTTTTCGGCAGTACGGTTTTTACCTCGTCAAGGAGCCACTTGCTAAATGCATTCAGAACCGGCAAGGATTTTTTCAGGCGGAGCTCCTTGCGCCCGGCCGGATCAAGGCCCTGCTTCCGGGCCTGCCGCTCGATTGCATACAACTGTTGAATATAGCCCAGGGCCAGCTCTGCCCGCTCGCTGTCATTGTCCAGCGCCCGCTCAAATTCACGCCGGGCATGTGCCCAGCAGGCCAGATGCGTCACATCTTTCCGGTCCCCGATCTTTTTGTAGACGCTATACCCATCGGTCTGCAGGTATCCTTTAAACTCGTCCAGGATTCGTTTGGGCCCCGGCGCTCCGCGCGTGGGCTGGTAGTCAAAGAGCACCGCCCGGTTAATCGGATTGTGGTAGACCCAATACCATCCCTTGTGGCAGGAGCCTTTCTTTGGGGATTCCAGTACCCGGATCGGGGTTTCGTCGGCCTGAAGATATCCCTGGGCTTTTGTCTCGTCGGCCAGCCTCTGGTAGAGGACCTCCAGCCGGTCCATCGCCTGGGCGGCCCAGCCGTCCAGTGTGGATTGGGCAATGGGGATGTTTTCCCTTAAAAACCGCTGGCGCTGCCGGTATAGCGGAAGATGATCGGCATACTTGTCGACCAGGATTGTGGCCAACAGGCCAGGGCCCGGAATACCTTTATCAATCACACGTTCGGGCAGGCTGCCAATAACTACGCCACCGGACTCGCTGTTCTTCGGGGCATACTTGTAGCGGATGTACCGCTTGATGTAGAAACGGGCCGGCCGGATCTCCAGTTCGTCGGTCACCTCGGTGCCAATACAGACCATCTGCGAAAGATCGCCTTCAGGATGGATCTCAATTTCTTCCACAGGAAGATGATCCGGCAGGGGCACCCGCCCCTTATGGTTTTCGCGGGACTGTTTTTTTCGGACATAGGTAATCGTTTCCTGGTGGCGGGCTTCCGGCTCGCCGGTTGCCTCTTGCTGCTGCTCGAACGGAAGAGACTGTTGAGCGGAATCGCCCTCAAAACGTTCGCGTTTCTGACCGAAGAGCATCCGCTGAAACTGGGCGATCAAACGGTCTTTATTGGACAGGCTTTGCAATAATTTATCTACCTGTAACTCCCTGGCAGTCAGCCGCTGGATCAGCTCGGATTTGGAAAGGTTTTGCAGGGCAGAATTCATGCATGAATATATGCAAAAACCCATTTAAAACCTACAATTAAGGCGGTTTTTGAAGGAAAAAAGCAATCTTTTTTACCGGTGATAACGAGGGGCTTGCCGGCTGCTTTTCACCTGTATTCCCTCGACCATCAGCACCAGCTCCGGCCAGCGGACCACCGTCTGATCCCCGTCCGGGTGCGGCGGGATAAACGTGCCGGCCTCCAGGCGTTTGTAGTACTGGACGTATCCGCCTGCTTCCCAGTGCAGCAGCTTGAGCAGGGTCCGGCGGCGGTTCAAAAACACAAACACCTCTCCGCTGGCCGGATCCCGGCCCAGCTCCGATCGCACCAGGCCCGACAGCCCGTTGAAACTCTTGCGCATGTCGCAAGCGCCGCGGTACAGGTGATAGCGGTGGGACGAACTCAGGCTGAACATCAGACGAGCCGGATCAGTGTGCTGATCAGGGCCACATCTCCGGTGGGCACCGTCAGATAAACCCCATTGGGATAGTGAATCTCCACGCTGGTTTTCCTCTCGCCAGCTGCCGAGAGATCGACCGGCAGGAAACCCTCTGCTGCAGGAACGGCTTTATTTTTCCGGGTAACCCAGTAGGCGAAGGTGGAGACCTTCATGTAATGCTCACTGCAGAACTGTTTTCGGGTCTTTCCGCTTTCCCGCCAGGACTCTACCAGGGAAAACATTCTTTTTTCTTTTTTTGTCATAGCTTTTTTGCTTAAGCTATGCTGTATTCAACTCCCGGAAAAGATGTAGTTGGTCGGGTGGATACATATTAACATTAATGATGTAACTGCAGCTACTATGAAATTGGCCAATTATAAAAGACTCTTGCTACTCCTGGTCCTGCTTTCAGCGTTAATCTTGATGAGTTCATGCAATTACGCAAAGAATGTGAAATTATTAATTGATGGATCGCTGGAGCGTGAAAACTTTGTGGATACCATACCCTTCGAATACAAAAAAGATCTCATTGTGGTTCAGGCACTGATCAATGGAGAGAAGGATAGACATACGTTTATTATTGATACCGGGGCCTTCGACAGCAAGATCGAGATAGGAGTCGCAAAGGAATTAAAACTTCCGACCAAGGCTACTAAAAAAAACTCCACAGCACAGGGAATCAGTCAATCCATCGACATAACGCAAATTGAGGCAGTGAAACTTGGACAGACTGAGTTTTCAAATATCAGTGCAGGAAAACTTGCGTATGATCCAGGCTCAGCAAGTAAATGTATTGCTCCCAGTGGCATAATCGGTGCCAACCTAATGAAATTGGCCCACTGGAAGATCGACTATGAAGGCAGGGAAATACAATTCTCCGACCGGCCCTTTGAAATTCAAAAAGGAGCATTTAGCCTAGATTTCAGCAGGCCTCTGCTTTCGGGTACACCCGAAGTTGAAATTGAAGTAGCCGGGAGAACAGTTTCCGGTGTGCTATTTGATATAGGTTATAACGGTGGATTGATATTACCGTCAAGACTTTTACATTCATTCCCTTTAGATAGCCAGCAAGTTTATTTCGACCAATCTACATCGGGCATTTTTGGTGCCAATACTGATACACTCACTACCAAATGGTTGGACGTAGCTCTTGGCGGGAATAAAATAAATATTCCAGTTGAATTTTCTTCCATCGGAAAGGCATTGCTCGGCAACGATATCCTTGAGCATTTTGATATCACCATCGATTACGATGCAAATCGAATTAGCCTGTATCCTCGATCTAAAGTTCAGGTTGAAGTGCTCTATTCGTTCATCCCGGCTACCCTCAACGATTCACTTTGGGTGGTGAACAGAACTACATCCGAGCTCCCTTTTTCACTTGGTGATACGCTTGCAAATATCAATGGCAAGAAACCTACTGACTTGTACGCCTCCTTTTGTGATTATTTTCTCAATGTACATCAACTGTTGGAAACAGACTCACTTCTCATTACACGTCCCGACGGTAGCGCCGTTACCTTAAGACCACGTAAAAGCTATCAGTAACGTATAGTACAACATACTTGCAATCTAATTCAAAAAGGGTTCTGCATAAATCTTCCAAACGCCTACAAATCATGCTTGAGTGATTTAGCTGAATAAATACCCCCCGCATAATTCAAACTTATGTATATTTCATAAAACTTTGTTTTAGCTAACAAACCAATAATCCCCTCAGTTTTTATACAAAGGAATCAAGCTGATGAGCTTTGTGATAAAGAGCATATTTAAAAAAGTGGTGAACCAGGCTCAAAAAGAGGGCCTGCCCGCCAATGCCATCTCCCATCTGGGCATTGAGGATATTCTTCAAAGTAGCTCTAAATATGCACCAACCGAACCATTCTTTGAGCTGTATGAGATTATCGACAAGCACCTCGAGCCCGGATTTTCCATTCGGGTGGGACAGCAAATGGTGCTTGATGATTATGACGTTCTCGGCCTCGCTTGGAAAACCTGCCTGTCTCCGAGGGATATGTTCAGGAGATGCGAGCGTTTTTTCATATTGATGACAGATACACAACTCTACAAGATTCAGGATGAAGGAGAAACCGGCAGCATCTTCATCTTCAGAGAGGCTACTCGAAGAGGAATTGAGATCTCAAACGAATCTTCTGTGGTAGCCACTCTCACTGTGATTCACAAGATAACCGCCGCAGATATCCGACCTCTCAAAGTGTCTTTTGCCCATAAAGGACCTGAAGAAACCGGAATTTATGAAGATTTTTTCTCCTGCGAAGTTCAGTTTGATCAGGGGTTTAACAGACTGGTCTTTAAGTCCGAAGATTTGGACACTAAATCGTTGAAAGCGGACAAGAGCATTAATCATTTTATGATGGAGCGCCTGAAAGAGAAGGCAGATGGTGTGGAAGTGACTGCTGATAAATTGCTGAGTGACACCTGTAATCTTATCAAAGACACATTGCCCAGCGGCATTCCATTTGCTGCAGAGATCGGGAAACATCTTGGGATGAGTACACGAACGCTCAGCAGGAGACTTTCAGCAAAGGGAAGCACATACCGACAACTGGTACAGGATACCCAAGAAAAGATCAGCACCAAACTTCTTAGAAATACATCAGAAACGGTAAGTGAAATCGCCTTTCAAACCGGATTTTCTGAACAGAGTGCTTTCAACAGGGCTTTTAAACGTTGGACGGGCCAATCTCCATTGGAATACCGAAAAAGCTCAGATTCCTCTCCTTTTGGCTTGAACGGATAAATCATTGGCAGTTTCTGTCAAGTACGTACGCTTTGGTGATTCGATATTACCTCTGAACTCAAACAATGTGGTATATATGGAAATCACCTTTAAAATCATCGTTTTGTACTTCGCTATTCTATTGACCGGACTGTCTGCCGGACTCTTCTATGCATGGCAGGTTTCGGTCATTCCCGGGACGAAACGGATCCAGGATTCGACATACATCGAAACGATGCAGAAGATCAACCGGGCGATTATTAATCCGCTCTTCATGCTGATATTCCTTGGGGCGCTTCTCATACAAATTCTGAGTGTTTTTCTGTATTGGGATAATGGAATGACCTTTTGGTCTCTTCTTGCCGCTACAGTGTTGTATGGCGCAGGTACTGTGATAGTTACCGGATTAGGAAATGTACCGCTTAATGACGCTCTGGATTCATTGTCATTGCACGAACTGAGTGAAGAGAAAATCTCCCGGGAGCGGCAGAATTATGAATCACGGTGGAACCGACTGCATCTCATCCGTACTGTTTTTTCAGTGATTTCATTTATGCTGCTTCTGCTTGCCACATTCATCACCACTTAATTCAAACATTAATTCTGAACACAAACTCTTACTGATATGGGAACCAATTATTTAATTATCGGAGGAACCGGTAAAACCGGCCGAAAAGTAGTATCAAATCTCAAAGAACACGGATATAACGTACGGGTCGGATCCAGGAACGGGTCTCCCTCCTTTCGGTGGGAGGATCCGTCAAACTGGAGTGATGTGCTTGAAGGTATCGACAAGATGTATATTGTTTTTTATCCGGATTTGGCTGTTCCCGGAGCCTATGAAGCCATTCAGAAACTTGTGGAGGTGGCAAAATCAGCCGGAGTGAAAAAGGCCGTGTTGCTTTCAGGTAAGGGAGAAAAAGAAGCCGAACGATGCGAGCAACTCATAGCGAATTCAGGGCTGAACTATACCCTCGTGCGAGCCTCCTGGTTTAACCAAAACTTCAGCGAAAGTTTCTTTGTTGATCCCGTAATTTTGGGGGATGTAGCCCTGCCAATGCCCGATGCCAGAATCCCATTCGTCGATACAGATGACATCGCTGATATGGTAACCGCTGCCCTCACAGATGACCAACACAACGGACAAACCTACGAAGTGACCGGCCCACGGAAACTGAGTTTTGCCGAGGCTGTAGAGGAAATTTCAAAAGCTACCGGCAGAGTCATTACCTATCGGCCGATCCCACTGGTGGATTACACGGAAGGAATGAAATTGGCCGGGCTTCCTGCCGATTATATCTGGCTTTTTGAATACCTCTTTAAAGAGGTCCTTGGGAACCCTAAAAACCAAGTGGTGAGTAACGATCTGGAGCGGGTATTAGGACGGAAAGCTAAAGACTTTTCTGAGTTTGCAGCAGCTGCTGCTGAAGCCGGTGTCTGGGAGCCGAAAGTCTCACATATTTAACCATATTAATGGTCTGCATGCAATGAAGTTTAAATGCTTAATACTTTTCCTCACAGTTTAGCTTTTATCAGCATTGCGGCTTCTGAACCGTAGATTGATCTGAACGGGATGCTTCCGGGAAACCATATCATTTGTTAAAATGGAATAAAAAAATGAAACAATTCGATAAGTTACGGCCGATCTTTCAGTGGATTATTGCCATTGCATTTGCCGTGATACTCGGCTTACTCCTGTATGGCTGGATCGTGAAAGTAATTGAATCCACTATCTGGGCCCTGGGGATCTTTGTAATGGTTCCGGTCATACAGTTTTCCATTACCCCGCTGTTCACGCTGCTGGGATTCTACACCTACTACTCCATGGATTATACGTAAATAAAGCTAGCAGTTCAGTATGATTTGCTCTCTTCATTGGTAGCTAAAGTATTGATGTTACTTCATAGTTCGATTTCGGTCAATCCAGTATCCCCATCCAACAAACAGCCACTGCAAGTGGCCTACCCATGCAATTGATTCGGTATCGCTTGGTGTTGGCCCAAATACATTGCCAAAATAAATGATCGTTAAAAAAGTGGCCAGTCCCCAAAATGTATATTTACCAACCCTGTTTTTCGCTTTTGTCGTGTTGAGATAAAGAGCTATTCCAATACCAAAGAAGAGAAATTCAACGAAAAGCGTACCTATTAATGAGTTCCATAATCCGAATCCTAATTCAGGTGATGCTCCGGGAAACAATGGTAAATCCGGGCGGTGTACAATTAAGTCCAGTACCCAATGGCTTACTACACACAGACCTAAAATGATGGCTGCTTTTGTATTTTTTCGAAAAAGCCAATACCCCACTCCAAAGAGTATCCCCCATATACATACCATGAGCAGGCTGTGTGAAAAGGGATAACTGACAAAATCCAGAGGCGTTACGGTTGTGATACCCGGAGCTATCTTAACATGTTCTATACCCAAAATGAGAAGCGTGGGCCAGAGTAAATCAACAAATAGTACTGCTAGAATCAGGGTGCCAATAGACACCTTCGGTGCTACTGACTTGGCTCCAAATCCAACACCAAAATGACCTAATAACATTATAATTTATATTTAATATCCGATTGCAATTTTCAATTGGTTAGCTTACGTCACAATAGAATATCTTCGGTGTCTTGATGAACAGTTCTATCGGATAACAGCGTATCCAAATTTCGGATAAGTTACGACCAATTATAATATCTTCAAATACCTGAACCTCTAAATGATCCTGCAATGATTGAATTTTTTCCGTAAGCCCTGCCTATTCCAGTTTTATGGTGACTAATAATTTTTGCTATCCCAACAGATCCTTAGAATGGGCAACAAAACTTGTAATTAAGGAAGTTGATTAACGCAAATTGTGGGAAACCCCACAGTGGGAAAGGTAAATAAAGAAAGAATATATAGTGCTATGAATTCTGTAGAAAAGAAAAAGGAGTACGATGCGAAGCTCGACTCCAAAAAGCGCCTGACCATTAGAGGTGCCCGAACAAAGCATTATTATGTCACCGAATATGAGGATGGCTCTGTTGAACTCAGCCAACGGGAGCTTATCCATCCCGATGAAATTTCCAAAAGGACTTTGGAAATGATGGACAAGGCGATGAAGAATCTTGAAGAAGGTAAGGTCTCAAAGCCGATGGATATGGAAGAACTCGAAAAGCTGCTTCAGGACTAATCGCATGGGGTTAACCACCAGAAAAAGAAGAAATTTTATGTACCATCATATGTAACATCAGTATGACTATTATTGCCGGTTTCTTTAAATAGCCCCATCCGAAAGAGTGGCAATAAAATAAGCAATGCCCGCCTGAAATAGGCGGGCATTGTTGTGAAGTACGCCCGGAAGAAAGTAAAAATCTTCACTCTGTTGCACTTAAATGCACTTTATTGATCATAAAATGTACATTTCTGCTTCCCTTTAAGTGAGCAAAAAGAAGGAAAATGAACGTTTTGTTAACCGGAAAATACCAAATCATTTAAATCCTGCAATGAACAACCATTTTCAAAAACCTCAATGGTCATGCCCGCCCTCTCCTTTCCGCATTTCAGAAAGTACAAAGAACGCGCCTTTGGTTATCACCTGACTTTCGGCAGCTATTTCTTCAAGCAGACGGATTTCCACATAGCCTTCCTCACTCGTGCCGGTTACCACGGGTACCGCTCTTAAATGCATTCCATGATGTTCTTGTTCACCGGAATCAGACGCTTCTTCCATTTCGACATGCCCTCCTTCTTCTTCCACCATAAAGATATACGACTGCCCTCCATCCGAAACCACCGCTTCTTCGGGAAGAGATAAAACGGTTTCCTCATCCGTTACAATCATCGCTTCTACATACATGCCCGGTAAAAGGTTTGATTGCTTTTCCATTAAATGGGCATGAACACGCACGGCTTTCGGGTTCTGCTCAAAAGCTTTTCCAACCGCGAAGATTTCGCCTTTGTATAGCTCTGAAGTAGGCTGATTGGAATACCTGAAATACAGCGACTGACCTTCTTTCACCCGGTGCAGGTCTCTCTCATACACCATCAGGTCGATGTGCAGCTCGCTGTTATCAACCACTTCAAACATGTGATCTCCCGGAGTGATGTAGCTTCCGGTATTGACTTCCACCACGCGGACAAACCCTTCCAGCGGAGAACGAACTGGCACCCTGGAACGAATTTCTCCTTCCATTACCTGCTCCGGATTAAGACCCAAAAGCTCAAGCTTTGATCGTAAGCCTGAGATCCGGGCTTCGTTGGAGCGATATCGAGATGCACTTTCCTGGAATTCTCTGGCAGAACCGACGCCTTCATCCCGCAAACGTTTCTTGCGCTCGTAATCCTGTTGCAGGTACTCCCGTTGTTCACTCGCTTCGATGAAATTTTGCTGCATGTCGATAATACCCGGATCTTCGATGGTAGCGAGCACTTGCCCGGCTTGCACCCGGTCTCCTTCGATCACATTGATCTCCGAAACCTGTCCGGCTACCAGCGCGCTGATATCTGCTTTTTTCTGCGGTGGAAGCTCAAGCATCCCGTTGGCCTTTACCGTGTTCTTGAGTGGCAGATACGAAAACTGTCCGATCTCGATGCCCACTGCTGCCATTTGCCGCTCGCTGAGTTCCACCGATAATGCGTTTTCGGAATGCCCTTCCTCTTCGGTATGATCGTCTTCATGCACATGATCTCCGCCACCTCCACAAGCTGAAAGAAATATGAGTCCAAAGAGACTAACTATGAGTGTAAAGTTTTTGAATAATTTCATAATGGTGTTATTTAGATGTTTCAAATTCGTTTTTATTGTCCGTTCAGATATTGCCATTCGGCGACTTTTTGCAGGTATTCAAGCAGTATCTGCTGGTAATTTTGTTTGATTTCGACAGCCTCATCCAGATGATTCACGTAGGTTATATAGTTAATATCGCCGGCCTCGTAACTTTTTTGGCCTGCCTGAAGCAATTCGTCTGCCAGGGAAAGTTGTTCATTTTTGTAATATTCGATCTGCGTTTGCAGCTTAAACAACTCTTTACGCAATTTCTCAATATTTTTTACCACTTGATGCCGCCGGTCATTCAGCCGGGCAGTGGAAGCCCGGACTTCCATAGCAGCTGCCTGCGAACGCTGCTGTTGCCCGCGGAACAATAAGGGAACTTTTACGCCGGCGAAAAATCCATAGAAACCACTGCTCCCGCCGATCTGCTGTTCCCGGTACTGAAAGGAGAAATCAGGCAGCCATTGTGCACGCTCCAGGGTGTGTTCAGCTTCCGCTGCTTCTACAATATTCTCCTGGAATTTCAAATGGGGATTGCTGGAAATCGCAGCCTCGCCAAAACCCCGGTTTTGTTCGGCTATGAGTGCTTCAAGCGATGCCTGACTAATGCGTACAGAATCTCCGAGATAACTCCATCGCTGAAGCTCCGCATAATAGATCTCCAGATCTGCCTGAGCCTGTAGCCATTCGGCCTGCACGTTCTGATATCTGGAAAGGGCGGCGGTCCGCTCCAGCCGGCCGGTTTCTCCGGTCTCATACCGCACTTGGGCGGCACGGCGAAAATCCTCATAAATCTGCTTTAACTCATCCAAAAGCTTCAGTTGCTGGTGCCCAAAAGTGACCCAATAATAAGCCGTCCGTACATTCCGGATAAGTTCTGAGCGCGTCAGGTTATATTGGGACTGCTGAAGCTCGACTTGTCTTTTTCCAGCTTTGCGACGACTGATGAATTTGGCAGGAAAGGGCAGTTGCTGGCTAACACCGTACGATTCAACACCCCGGTTCACACCCCGCTCAGCTTCTTCACGGGAATAAAACAATTCAGTATCTCCAAAATCAAAAGTTGATTTCATCAGGGCCTGTTGACGATCCACCCGGTAGGCCTCAGACTGAAGCTGCTTGTTTTGCATCAGGGCGGATTCAATAGCCTGATCAAGTGTTACACCACCACCTTGCTGGGCAGATACATTTTGTGCTGCACCCAGGATGAAGAGAGGCAGGATGACAATGGTCATGGCCGTTTTGAGGGAATTCGGTTTCCAGGAAAACCCTTCATCAAAAATGCGATACAAAACCGGGAGTACCACCAGTGTGAGCAGGGTTGCGGAGATCAATCCGCCGATAACTACCGTCGCCAGTGGCCGCTGGACTTCAGCTCCTGCTGAGGTGGAAAGCGCCATGGGCAAAAAGCCGAGGGCATCCGTAATAGCCGTTAAAAGTACAGGCCGTAGTCGCTGTCGTGTTCCTTGCAGAATTCGCTGATCAATATCTTTCATGCCATCCTCCTTAAGTTGTTTGAAAAAGCTGATAAGTATAATTCCGTTAAGCACGGCAATCCCAAAAAGGGCTATGAATCCAACGCCTGCCGAAATACTGAATGGGATGCCTCGAATCCACAAGGCGAACACCCCTCCGATGGACGCAAGTGGAATAGCCGTAAATACCATGAGGGTTTCTTTAAAAGAGCTGAAGGTGAAATAGAGCAGCAGAAAAATGAGTCCCAACGCAATCGGAACGGCAATGGAAAGCCGGTCTTTGGCGCGCTGCAGGTTTTCAAAAGCCCCACCATACGTGATGTAGTAACCGGCAGGAAGGGTTAAATTAGCTTCCATTTCCAAACGTATTTCATTGACCAGCGACTCCACATCCCGGTCACGAACATTCACCCCGATTACGATTCTGCGCCGCGTGTCATCCCTGGAGATCTGTGCAGGGCCTTCCCGATACTCAATCTTCGCCACCTGCTCGAGTGGAACCTGCTTGCCGTTCGGCAGGCTGATGTACAGGTCTCTCAGATTTTGAATATCCTGCCGGAATGGTTCCTGAAATCGCACCACCATATCGAATCGCCGTTCGCCCTCAAACACAACGCCGGTCTTGCCACCGGAAAAGGCGGTTTGAATGGTTTGATTCACATCCTCAATCGCTAAACCGTACTGCGAAATTTTATTCCGCTCATATTCAACCACCATTTGTGGAAGGCCGGTGATCTGTTCCACATTTATATCAACAGCGCCCTGAACACCTCCGATGATACCGGCTGCTTCATTTCCCTGTTCGAACAAAACGTTCAGGTCATCACCATATATTTTAATGGCTACATCTGATCGAACGCCCGTCATCAGTTCATTGAACCTCATTTCGATAGGCTGTGAGAACGCAAAGTTTACGCCGGGCACGACGCTCATGGCTTCCTGCATTTTTTCTGCCAGCTCATCCTTGGTTCCCGCTTTGGTCCAGCTGTCCTTGTCATGAAGGATGATGATAATGTCCGACATCTCCATCGACATGGGATCGTTGGGCACTTCACCGGTTCCGATACGGGAAACCACCTGTTTTACCTCGTCCGGGAATTCATGAATCAGAATGCCTTCCAATCGGGTGTTCGTCTCGATGGTTTGCGAAAGCGAGGTCCCCGGCTTCACCAGCGGGTGGATGGCAAAATCGCCTTCATCCAGTTGTGGAATGAATTCGCCGCCCATCCTTAAAAACACGATCAGCGCCGCAATAAATAAAGCTCCGGCAAGACCCAGCATCAGCGATTTCCTTCGGAGAGCAAAGCGGATCGTCGGCTCATAAATACCATTGAAGAAATTCATGATCTTCGCCGAAACACCATTCTTTGATTTGATTTCACTTTTCATTAATACCGAAGAGATCATCGGGACGTAGGTGAGGCAGAGAAGCATTGCGCCCAGCATGGCAAATCCAAATGTCAGCGCCATCGGGGTGAACATTTTGCCTTCGATACCGGTGAGCGAGAGAATGGGAATGAAAACAATCAGGATGATAATCTGTCCAAATATGGCCGAGCGCATCATCAGGCTGGAAGATTGAATGGTCAGTTCATCCACTTTCGCCGCACGCTCAGCACCTGCCAGTTTATCCAGCATATTGAATTTTGTAGTCAGCTGATACAATGTAAATTCCACGATAATCACCGCCCCATCGATGATGATTCCGAAATCAATAGCTCCAAGGCTCATCAGGTTGGCCGAGACCCCGAACAGGTTCATCATCCCCAATGCAAACAACATGGAGAGCGGAATCACCGATGCCACAATCAGGCCGGACCGGAAATTCCCAATCAGCAGTACCAATACAAATATTACGATCAGTCCGCCAAGGATAAGATTCTCGGAGACGGTAGCGGTGGTTTCGCTAATGAGTTCGGTTCTGTCCAAAAACGGGGTGATCTTCACACCTTCCGGCAAGGTCTTTTCAACTTGGGCAATCCGTTCTTTGATCCGGTCGATCACTTCGTTCGTATTTTCACCCTTCAGCATGAGAAGTTGCCCGCCTACTTTTTCGCCTTCTCCATTCGCGGTGATGGCTCCATAGCGCACGGCATGACCAAAGCCAACTTCAGCAACATCCCCAATAATTACCGGAATATTATTTTCGATTTTGATCACGGTTTCCCGGACGTCATCCAGTGTTTGCACCTGCCCCTGTCCGCGAATGAAGTACGTCTCTGAGCCTTTCTCGATGTAGCTTCCGCCGGTGTTTTCGTTGTTGCTTTCGAGCGCATCAAACACTTCTGTGAGCGTGATGTTCATACTGCGAAGCCTCTCCGGGTTGACGGCTACCTCGTACTGCTTCAGATAACCACCCCAGCTGTTGATCTCAACGATTCCCTGAATGCCGGACAACTGCCTCCGAACGATCCAATCCTGAATAGATCGCAATTCCATGGCATCGTATTGACCGGCATACTCCGGTTCCACATCCAAAATATACTGGTAAATTTCTCCCAGCCCGGTAGTGATCGGGGCCATCTCAGGTGTGCCCATTTCGGCAGGAATTTCTTTTTCAGCTTTTTTTAGCTGTTCCGAGACCAGCTGTCGCGGCAAGAAGGTTCCCATTTCTTCCTCAAAGACGATGGTTACGATGGAAAGGCCGAGCTTGGACACCGATCGCATTTCCACCACGCCGGGAAGGTTGGCCATGCCCAGTTCCACCGGAAAGGTGATAAACTGTTCGACCTCCTGAGTAGCCAGATTCGGTGAAGTCGTGATAACCCGCACCTGATTATCGGTGATATCCGGAACTGCATCGATAGAAATTTGAGTAAGTGAGTAGGTACCCCATGCAGCCAAAGCGATCGTCAGCAGGCCAATGATCAGCTTATTCCGCACAGAATAGCGAATGATTTTATTAATCATATCAGATTGATGTAGAAATTGTGTGTTAAGAGATGAATTGAATCAGGCGTAGGATTCCCTGAGATCAATTATTATGCAAGAGAAGGGCAGATAAGGCACTGCCAGCAGGAAGGGTATTAAATGAGTAAGCAGGTAATCCGGAGCGTTTGATACGTTTCCGGAGGTGGTAAAGGGTGTTCATTAAGAGTAACAGGTTGAAGAATACGCTCAGAAAGGAAGTTGAATTCAACCTCTTCATTATTATAGCTCAGTGGAAGATCAAAATCGGCTTTCTGTTTTTTAAAGGTCAGCGCCAGGTTATCAAAACAACAGGAGTTATGGAAGGAATGGGCATCATTTTCCTCATCCATCAGATGAAGCCCTTCGCTATCTTCATGGAGACCCACAACCAATTCAAAACAACCTTCGTCAGCATTAAATACGGAATAGACGTCATGGGAGTCCGCAAAACCCATAATCTTTATTGGGAGTACAATAGCCACCAGCAACCAAGAAAGGATAAATCCCCCAGTGGTGAGCCTGTGAATTGTATTAATATATGAGCGAATAAAATTCATTTCGCATAATTTAAATAAATTTCATGACTAATTTCTGTGAATATGTGCTTTGCTTATCAATATAAGACAGCGAAACTAAAAGGGAGGCCAGAAAAAGATATTGTTAGTTGGCTTAAGAGGAGCCGGGAAGCTCAAACAGAGAGGGTGTGGTAAGATTAAAATCTCAATTACACAACAGAGCGTATTAGAGTGTAAATGTTTGCCATATGTTGGCCGGTCCTGAAAACACAAAAGCCATAGGATATTATTAGTAAATATCTTATGGCTTAGCATTAGTACGTCTTTTGTACGCCCGGAAGGATTCGAACCCCCGAAGCACTGCTTCGGAATGTCAACGCTCGGAACTTCTTTACCATCAGTGGAATAAAAAAAAGCTCCGCTTTTAGAGTGTTTAAAGCATACTTTACCCCACAGATGCACCCTATTTTGTACCCTTTATTTTGAATTATATGAAAACTGTTCATAATCTATTGAAAAGATTCCATTCGTTTTTTCGCTTATTGGAACTGATCTCATCGTATAAAAGGAGTACCATTATAGACAAAAATTTATAGATTTTCTGTGTTTGGATCTTCGGTAAAATACCACCCGAAAGTAGTGTCCGGATTATTGCCGCGTGACTACCTGTAATCGATCAAGTGCTTTATAAGGCGTCGCTTCAATGCAATACCTGGCTATAATTTTACCCTTTTATTTAAACTTATAGAGATTGTATAAGCAGAACACTGATTTATCTTCTATTTAAAATAGACGGGAATATTATATTATCGGAATAGCAGATGTAAACCTTTTATATAATTCTATGTTATAGCACTAAGCAGTACTCTCAAATACAAAACCTGATCAATGGAAAACGAACTTATAGAATATATTTCTCAGTTTATTTCACTTGATGATGAAGAAGCAAAAGT
>JAAAOB010000004.1 GCA_009909035.1 Bacteroidota bacterium | reverse complement strand
CAGTTAGCCGGCTGATGTTCTGCGGGTACCAGGCAGACATCTTATAAAAAAATTGAAGGATCATCTTTGGAAGACACCAGAAACATACTCGAAGAGCAGCAGCCCTTCGACTACAAAGAGATCAAAGACAGTAAACTTCAGGTATTCTTCCACGGGAAGATGATTGCCATATTGCGGGGGAAAGACTACGGCAAATTCCAACGTCTCAAAAACTCCCGGGATACCTACCAAATTCAGCTGTTTCTGGCAAAAGCAACCGGCCAGTTCAAACACGGAAACGAGCGGAAGCAGAAAAAATAAGAGTCCATACACCAGGCTCCAAAAAAGCCGCTCCCGGATGGAGAGCGGCTGAAACGGTTACTGAATTACACTACTCTGCAACGTACCGATATTTCTTTTGCCAGTGAATTCTTTTAGAGATTCCCAAATACAGCGGAAATCCGAAATCAATATCATCTGCTGAGAAAAAATCCATTCCGTCCTCTATATAAAAGGGCAGCTCAACGGAATATGTCAACATAGATTTCGCGTTCTTTGAAATAAACTAACCTGCTTTTTGGGCGGGCTGTTCATCCGCTACGGTCTTCTTGTCGGGGTTCAAAATTACCGTTGGACTGGCTTCCCAGGTACGCGACTTTCTAGACCCCCAACGCTCGGGGTACCGGTCCCGGGCGTGCTCAATGGTCTGGTTTCTTTTCTGGAACAGTATCTTGTCTTCACCGGCCCTTCGTTGTGCCGGGGTCACATAGCCCAGAGCTGAATGAAGATGCTGCATGTTGTACCAGTGAACAAATGCGGCAAACCAATCCCTGGCTTGATGAATGTCTTCAAATCGACCCGGGTATTTGGTGCTATATTTCAGAGTTTTGAAAAACGTTTCGATGAACGGATTGTCATTGCTGACCCGTGGCCGGCTGTAGGAGTTTGAAACGCCCAGGGTGTATAGCAGCCCCAGAAGACTCAGGCCCTTCATCGGATTTCCATTGTCCGAATGCACATGGGCCCCCTTGAGATTGAGCCGCTTTGAAAGCCGGGCAAATAGATCCCGGGCAAGCTGCTCGTCCTCCCGGTCATGGACTTCCCATCCGACAATTGACCGGTCGAAGATATCGATGATGACGTAGGCGAACAGGAATATCCCCCGGACAGTGGTGTGCAGCCAGGTAATATCCCAGCTGAATACCTGATTGGGGCCTGTGGCGACTACCTGCGGCGGCTTGCTCACCATTCGCTTCGGCCGGGTGTTGCCGCGGTGATGAACCATATTCCTCTCGCGAAGCACGCGGTACATTGTACTCTCAGATGCCACGTAACTGCTTTCCTGGGCGAGAGTAGCGACGATCTCATGGGGAGTCATATCCTTGAATCGTTCGCTGGTACACAAGCTGAGGATTTGCTCCCGTTCATCCTCCGAAAGCTTTCGCACTACGTTCTTCTGAGAACCTTTGCGGTTATCCACAGTGCCGCCGGAGCGCCAGTTCTGCAGAGTGCGCGGGGTAATGCCCACCATTTCGCATGCTCGACGCTGCCGGGCACCGGCACTTATGGCGGTGTCTATGGCCGCGATGACCTCTTCCTTCATCGCCTGCGGGATCAATCGTCCTCGCTGTCCTCCAAGATGTGATGGAGTTTTTTTTTCAGTGCGACCAGCGCCGCCATTTCGGCCAGTGCTTTATCCTTGCGATTTAGCTCTTTTTCCAGTTCCTTGATGCGCTTCTTGGCATCCTTCAGGTCATTCTTGTCTTTATTACTTTTTTCAGCCACGGTTTCTCTGAGCTCCTGTTGCCATAATTGCAGATGCTCAGAGTGCAGTCCCTTTTCCCGAATCCAGGCGCCGCGTTCTTCTTCTGGGAGGCCGGCTGCTTCAAGAAGGAGTGTGAATTTTTCCGGGGCTCCCAACTGGCGGGGACCAAGCTGAACATCGTCACCGAGTATACCTTGATCAACCTTTGCTATCCAGTTGCGAATTGTCTGCTCGGCTATACCGACATCAATGCTGACAGATCGAATACTTTCGGCACTCGGGGGAAGGACTCGCCTGAGTACCGACTCTTTAATTGCTCTCCCATATCTCATGGAATCTCCATACATCTCGTACTCTGGAGTGTGCTGAATCAGCTCAACTCCAGGCGAAATCTATGTTGACACAGGGGGCACCACCGCAGTGTTGGGATGTTTTTCCAGTGTTTTCAGGGTGTCTTCACCGGAGTAGCTGCTGAGAATTTCAACAGGACGATTGTCGAAACGGAAGTTCTCCAGAACCAGCTTGGTGATCATGTGTACATCACCTTCATCATCCGCCACGATAATCGTCCAGGGATTGTCACTCTCTGCCCTGCTGTTGTACCTTTCCTGCTGCTCTTCAGCTTCTTCACTGAAGCGGATTGTATTCATATATTACAGGGTAACTATCCCGGTTGGTTTTTTCCAGTTGAAATATACACAGAGGAAAAAAATCAGGTTCACAAAGGAGAATTCATGATCGCTGCCGCAGTATGCCTTTCACCGTCCAAGACGCAGAATGTACCGGGGCCCCCGCGTACCGGCGATCAAGGTTCTGCTCCCGGATTTATGGCTGAAGCCCGGGAGATTGCCGCCATTATGAAAGGGAAAACTCCCGAGTATTATACCTATGGTTCAAAATTGGGAATGCAAAAGGCAGAAGCCATCTATTCAACATGGCAGTCCTGGGGCGGCGGCAATGCT
>JAAAOB010000124.1 GCA_009909035.1 Bacteroidota bacterium | reverse complement strand
ATCGTGCCTCTTCCGGTCGGTGTTGGGTCGGTTTGTTGTGCTCATATTGTTATTCATTTCGTTTTAAAGTGATGTAGTGTATTTCGGGGATTATTTGATTAATGTCATGCGGCGGGTAACTGAGCCCTGGCTGGTATCCAGGTGGTAGATGTAGGTGCCGCTGGAGAGGTTCGAGGCGTCGAAGGTGACCTCGTGTGTTCCGGCGCTCCTTTGTTCGTTGACCAGCGTTGCCACTTTTCGTCCCGTAATGTCAAAGACGTCCAGGGTTACGTGGCTCTGCTCCGGCAGATCGTAGCTGATGACCGTAGCCGGGTTGAACGGATTGGGATAGTTCTGGTTGAGGCTAAGTTCGGCAGGAAGTTCCCCCGGTTTGTCGATGCTGACCGCCGTCTGAGCGGTGATAACAAAGCGCGGGCTTTCCCCGGTGCTTTTGGCTATCGTCGGACCGTCGGCCAGCAGCGCAAGCGGATCGCTCACAGTCTTCTGCGGTTGCCCGTCAAGGGTAAACTCATATTCAGTCTCTTCATTCAGTGCAATATTAATGTTTTCTTTTCGGTCTTCCAGGAAAAGAGGCTGACTCAATGTGCCGCTGAGGTCGGTGACCCGAAGGGTGTAGCTGCCGGGCAGGGTGGCATCTACCTCAAGGGGAAGTTCGAAGTCGCTGCCGGGGCTCGGCAACACGCCAATGTCGAACAGCCCGCCGGTTTTTTGTGCGGCCAGCAGGGCGTAGTTACCTGAAAGGGGCTGAAGCTGGTGGGCATCGCCATAGGTTTTTTCAAAAGAGCCTACGTCGCTAAAAACCATCCAGGCGGAGTTGTTCATACCCTGTCCGCTAAGCTCCATTCGTACCATCTTACGGTCAGGCTGCTTGCCAAAAAATTCTCCACCGGTGCTTTTAGCGGATTCGGTAAAATCAACAGATCCGCCACCGGAACCATCCGTCTGGACAAAAAATCCCTGGAACGGGGCAATGATACCGTTCGTAATATCTCCGGCATTCCCATTCCACGATATCCAGCTTCCTGCTCCCGGATTATTATTCGGGTCACCACCTGTATTCACATCCCACACATATACAACGTCCGTCAGGCTGGTTTTGGCTAAGTCATCAAAAGAGAGGGGAGAGGCAAATGGGTTGCCAAGAAGTGCCCAGCCGTTTGCATTGTTGTTGGCGTTTTGGGTAAACCCGGCGCTGTTTTCCTGGCCGCTGACGGATAGTGTTTTGGGAAAAGAGCCGGTCACGCCGAACTCATCATCCTGGTACACGAAGGCAAGGAACCCGGTGCCCGCACTGATGGTCCCGGACAGATCAGTCAAACCGGTCCAGTTGCTGCGGGAGTCATCGGTGGCGGTATTATCCCATGTAAAAACGTTGGGATCGCCGTTCTGTGTATCGGCTCCAACTGTGGCACCTTGCGTCCAGATGGGGTTAAGCAGGTTTGAGAATGATGTTGTGGCCGGTGCGGAGAGAAGGCGGAAGCCCTCGGTGCCGGTTAATTCTATTGATGTAGAAGAGGAGATAATTTTTAAATTATTGATCCCAAAATTCTCCCCGCCACCTTGATTGCTATTAAAGAAACGTACACCATCGATATTGTCAACGGTCCCATTAAATGTGAAGTTCGACCCTGATGCAGTGCCAAATGAGTAGGAGTACGTATTATTACCCTCAAATGTAAACTCTAAAGTTATTGACGCATTGGGATTTTTACTTTGAGCTATATTAAAATCAGAACCACCATCATTCAATTTCCAATTACTTTGTCCAGCAACGAATTTTAAAGTCCAAACAACAACACCTTCGTCTAATAAATTAAGACCTATTTCACCATTTATGTTTGTGGTATGTCCTATATCGACACGAAAAGTATCGCCGGGCCGAAGACCTGCTTCAAAATTTCTTTCAGCTATAGAAAAAGCTCCAGAATCACCGCCACTGAATAACCCGAAAGCAGGATCTCCTATTGCTGTAGCACCAACATATCTTCCATCAGAACTTGAATTAGGTGTTGCTTGATTAAATGTCCATACCTGGAACCCAAAACCTTCATTAAGTGATGGGTTCCCATTCCAGTCAGAATAATTGCTTGCATCGTCCTGTGCCAGTGTAAACTGCCCCACTACCTGTGAGCTAAACCCAAAAAAGAAGAGAAAAAGAAAGCTAATGGTACCTTTTAAAACCGTATCGACTTTTGCCATGTGTAAGTGATTGGTGGTTAGTATTACAGGGCTTGATGTTACGTCTGTGGTGCTACCCCGAATTAAAACATGTAAGCGCTTACCATGCCGAAATTAATAAAAGAGACTTTATTTTGAAAGAATATGGTTAAGATTTTTATGTAGAAATGAAAAAAATAATAGATGACAAGTTATATAATAAAATATGTGTTCCTTTTCTATAACGTGTCGCCTGCTATCTCTTCAAAGAGCCGGCTATAACGGACGCTGCAAGGTCCTTAAATCCCAACCTGACAGCACCCACCGGATCTGTCAGCGTTGTTCAGACGGAAAATCAGGATGCTTGCGGGTCGGAAAATGGCATTTCAGGCTGATCCTCGGTATTGCGGAAATTCTCCTCCATAATCTGCGGTTTGGCCCAGGGCCGTTTGGCGGTTTCGGGCTGTTGCTGAGAATCGTGCCTCTTCCGGTCGGTGTTGGGTCGGTTTGTTGTGCTCATATTGTTATTCATTTCGTTTTAAAGTGATGTAGTGTATTTCGGGGATTATTTGATTAATGTCATGCGGCGGGTAACCGAGCC
>JAAAOB010000159.1 GCA_009909035.1 Bacteroidota bacterium | reverse complement strand
TCAATGAATTGAGTTGCGAGTCACTTGAGAGGTCTCAGGTAAATTGAATGATTACAAAGACTGGATAATGAAAAAGCACCTTAGCGTAGCGATCTTTATTATATGCGTAATGACGTCCGGATGTACGTTCCTTGAGGGGGACCACAGCAGAAATAAGGGGCCTGGTGAATTTGTTGATTTATCTGAACCAGACCGGGTAAAAAATATTCGAACGTTACAATTTGAGAGAGAGCAGGTCTTTGAAGATTCACTATTGCTGGACCGGATTCCCGATATCACGATAGATGACGAAGGAACACTTTACCTGGCGGGTGAAAAGTGGAATCATCGGCATATACACCATTTTTCGGCCATTGGAACATATCGTGGAATCTTGAGTGACCGGCAAAAAAATGGACCTGAGTTTGATCAGATTTCAAGTCTACACTTCAGAAATGATCAATTATGGATTTTGGATTCAGCAAATGAAACCATCACCCGTTATGGTCCAGACGAAGAAACCGATCTTGATTACATCGCTCTGGATTCGCTCTTATCCGAAGAATTGACAGCCGGCCAGCCGAATAACGCACTGGATCTTCATCCGCTCGGGGTTGACCGAAATGGCAGGCTCCTGTTCGCGTTTCATGAAGAACGTAATCCAGCCTATCAGCCTGACGGCCAAATGCATATTGCGCTATTATCAATATCGGACGGTGTGGGTCCGAAAATCCTCTTTCAGGAAAAAGCTGAACGATACATCGTTGGTGTTTATGCAGGTAAGCCGGCACCATTTACGCTGCCAATCGCCGAAAAACCATTCATTGAGTTTACAGACACTGGAAAGATCGTCAGTGCGCATTCTACTGATTTTTCAATTCGGATTTTTAGTACGGATGGTGCACCGCTGCGAACCTACCGATACCCGTTACAGCGAGTGGACTTTCAGCCGGAAGAGGATCTTTTGCCGGAGTATACGCACAATCGACAGCTACATATGGTACGTGAGAGTGCAAAATATCCTGACCACTGGCCGGCACTGTATGATATGTTCGTGGATGATGAAGAGAACATTTGGATATCTACCGTGCAGGTAGACCGTGACGTGTCCGAATGGTTTGTTATTGACGATATTGAAAAGAGTGTAGCTGCCCGGTTTCACTGGCCGGTTGATAAGCCATTCCGGGCGGTAAAAGGCGGCAAAGCCTATACCATTGAACAGAACTCATCCGGTTTTGAGGTCGTCGTACGGTATGATGTGGCCGGATTGGTTGATTAAAGATTGCCGAATTCAGAGTTTGTAGGGGTGATGAATGCTCACCAGCCTGATTTTTGGGCAAAAACACTTTCTCTGATAATCAGAATGTCCAATCAGATAGGGTTTTGCACCTCTTTGAATGGGGATTTTTTTATTTGGTGCGTTGGTTTGGTGACTCGTCAAACGTGGAAACACTCATCGGACGAAGAAAGCCGCCAAGCGATCCCTTCAGGCCAATCGTCCGACGAGGGGTGAGACCTGTCAGCATTCCGGCGTCTTTCCGGCTTCTGACAGCTTTGGGGCATAGCATTTCTTTGTTTCATGGTTTCATCTCAAGGCAACAATCCCTCTCAACGCTGACAGATCCTGTGGGTGTATCGCCAGGGCGTCACCTTCGGCTGTCAGGTTGAGCTACACAAATGCAATGAGCACTCCACAAATCGTCCCTGATTTCTTATCTTAATTCCCCATCATATTTAAATTAATCTTCAATTATATACCCCTATGTCAGACAAAAACCAGGCGTTTATCGTTGATGCGATTCGAACCCCAATCGGAAATTTCCGTGGCAGTCTCTCCCCTGTCCGCACGGATGATCTCGGCGCCCATGTGATCAAAGAGCTGGTGAACCGGAATTCTGATGTCGACCCGAAAGCAATTGACGACGTCATCTTTGGCTGTGCCAACCAGGCGGGTGAAGATAACCGGAATGTGGCGCGAATGGCGATGCTGCTGGCAGGCCTTCCGTTTACGGTTCCGGGTGAAACGGTAAACCGCTTATGTGCATCAAGTATGTCGGCTGCGATCCATGCCCGACGGGCGATCGCCGCTGACGAGGGCGAGCTGTTCATCACCGGCGGCGTAGAGCATATGACGCGCGGCCCGTGGGCGATTTCAAAATCATCCAAACCGTTCGGAAACGACGCTGAAATGCACGACACCAGTTTTGGCTGGCGGTTCATCAACCCAAAAATGGAGGAACTCTACGGTACCGACGGCATGGGCAGTACGGCGGAAAACCTGGTAGAAAAATATGGCATTGAGCGGGAAGCGCAGGACAGGTTTGCGGCCTGGAGTCAGCAGAAAGCGGCAACAGCAAGAGAATCCGGTCGGTTGGCTGAAGAGATTGTGCCTGTAGAGATTCCCCGCCGTAAACAGGATCCAATTCAATTCAAAGATGATGAGTTTATCAGGCCGGATACAACCGAAGAAATTCTTGCCAAACTTCGTCCCGCTTTCAAAAAAGATGGCAGCGTGACGGCAGGCAACTCCTCCGGACTCAATGACGGTTCAGCCGCTATGCTGATCGCCTCCGGACAAGCGATGAATGATCACGGCCTGGAGCCACTGGCGCGGATTGTCTCCTCGGGCGTAGCCGGGGTGGAGCCGCGAATTATGGGAATCGGTCCTGTTTACGCCTCAGAAATTGCCTTGAAACGCGCTGGATTGACGCTGGACGATATGGGCATCATCGAACTTAACGAAGCGTTTGCCGCCCAGGTCCTCGCATGCACCCGAACTATGGGTCTTGATGATGACGACGAACGCATCAACCCGAACGGCGGGGCGATTGCACTCGGTCACCCTCTCGGCGTCAGCGGTGCCCGCATCCTTCAAACCGCAGCTATCGAACTACAAAAACAGCAGAAACAGTATGCTCTGGTGACGATGTGTGTCGGTGTGGGTCAGGGATATGCGGTGGTGCTGGAGCGAGCGGTTAGCGGTTAGCGGTTAGCGGTTAGCGGTTAGCGGTTAGCGGTTAGCGGTTAGCGGTTAGCGGTTAGCGGTTAGCGGTTAGCGGTTAGCGGTTAGCGGAAATTTTGTATTCTGAATACTTTTGTCAAATTTTTAAGTAAAAAATTATATTGAACAACATCGATAAGGTGGTATCATAAATAAACTAAAAAGTTATGGAGTATAAGAAGAGAGAGGTTGGTTCATTCGAGGATTTAGAAGTATGGAGACAAGCCAGAAAAATTCATAGAATAATCAGTGAAATGACAAAAAAATTCCCGAAAATTGAGCAGTACAGGCTTGAAGACCAATTAATCAGGTCATCAAGGTCTATCGCGAGAAATATCGCAGAAGGTTATGGAAGATATCACTACCAGGAGAATATTCATTTCTGCAGAATATCCCGGGGTTCTTTAAGTGAAGTTCTGAACGACTCAATTACTGCGCTTGATGAAAACTATATTACTCAGGATGAGCTTGACAAACTACGCCGGGAAATCGAAATTAATAACCGTCTTCTGAATGGCTATATCAACTATCTTCGAAAAGCCAAAACTGGTGATCAAGTTAAAGAGGAAAGAGTTAATTACGGACCCCGATAACAATTAACAAATAACCGCTAACCAATTGATCTACGAATTTAATGACTACAAACCGGTCATCCACAAAACCGCCTTCATCCATCCCCGGGCGGCAGTGACCGGACATGTGATTATTGGCAAAGATGTCTACATCGGCCCGGGAGCGGCCATTCGGGGCGACTGGGGCAAGATTGTGATTGAGGACGGATGTAATGTCCAGGAGAACTGTACGATTCACATGTTTCCCGGGGTGACGGTAACACTCCACAAATCCGCTCATATTGGTCATGGAGCTATCATACATGGATCAACGATTGGAGAGAATACACTTGTTGGAATGAATGCCGTGGTGATGGACAACGTCACCATCGGGACAGAGTGCATCATCGGGGCGCTGGCGTTTGTGAAAGAAGGGACCGAAATTCCGGATCGAAAAGTAGTTGTGGGAAACCCCGCCAAAATTGTCAAAGATGTAACGGATGAGATGGCTGAGTGGAAAACCGAAGGTACCGGCTGGTATCAGCGACTGCCGCAGCAAATGCGTGACTCCTGGCAAGAGTGTGAGCCTTTGCGCGAGATTCCCAAGGACCGGAAACAGCAACAAGGCGGGTATGAGACCTGGAAGAACCGTTCGGATTGATAGTTGAGAGACAAGCTCTCTCCTGTATCTGAATCCATACATCACTGTTTTACTTAACCGCATCAACCCCTTCCCATGAACTACCAGAAGCCGATCCATAATATCTTCAATGATCTAAAAGAGATCGATGATCCCGGTGAGGTGGCAACCTACATCCCTGAACTGGCCGGCGTTGAGCCTGATAAATTTGGTGTTCACCTCACCACCCTCGACGATCAGCATTATTCCATGGGCGATTCGGATGAAAAATTTTCTATTCAAAGTATTGCCAAAGTCCTGTCGCTTACCTTTGCGTACAAAATGGAAGGGGATTACCTCTGGCAGCGAATGGGGGTGGAGCCGTCCGGTGCTCCGTTTAATTCACTCACGTTATTGGAATATAACAACGGTATTCCCCGGAATCCGATGATCAATTCCGGGGCCATTGTTGTATGCGATATTCTGATCAGCCATTGCACACATCCTAAAGCTGAACTGATCGAATTTATTCGGAATGTGTCAGGAAACCGGGATATCCACTACTCCGATCGGGTGGCGGAATCTGAAAAGAGAACCGGCCACAGAAACAGCAGCCTCATCTACCTGATGAAAGCATTCGGAAATATTCAGAACGACATCGAAGAGGTGCTTGACCTTTATTTTAATCTCTGCTCCATCGAGATGACCTGCCGCGAGCTTGCACGTACGTTTCTATACCTGGCCGGGTATGGGAGTTGTCCATATACCAGCGATAATGTGATATCTGTGAGTAAGTCAAAGCGGATCAATGCCATCATGCAGCTCTGCGGGATGTATGATGAGGCGGGTGAGTTTTCCTTCAGAACGGGTCTGCCGGGAAAAAGCGGCGTTGGCGGAGGAATTGTGGCCGTTCTCCCCAATCACTATAGTATTGCAGTCTGGAGCCCAAAACTGAATCCAAAGGGAAATTCATTTAAAGGGATGGAGTTCCTGGAGAGGTTTACAACAGAGACGGAAGCATCCGTTTTTTAGATTACTTGTCTATAAGCAGATCAAAAAATCTGCACCTTGCTACATTTTTTTGCACGCACACTTCTCTCAACGAATACTTACTGTCTGCATGAAACCCTCCGTTGAACAAACCACACGATTTCGATGGAAAACTGACTTCTGATTGCCAAATCCATATATTCCGAAAACGCAATAACCATCTAATCGTCTCATCATGAATGTAACCTCGTACGCACAGGGAAATTGGATCACTGAAGGAACCGAAACCGATCTCAAAAGTGCCGTTACAGGCGAGCCGGTCGCATCTCTTGTTGAAGCCGACCTGGACTACAAGGCGATGTGCGAATACGCCAGATCCGTCGGCGGACCAAAACTGCGGGAGATGACGATTCATCAGCGGGCCTTCAAAATCAAGTTTCTTGCCAAATACCTGATCGAGCGGAAGGAGGAGTTTTATAAGCTTTCCACGCACACGGGGGCCACCCGCCAGGATTCCTGGATTGATATTGAAGGAGGAATCGGCACGATGTTCACCCTCTCGAGCAAATCGCGCCAGGAGCTCTCCGATCTGCCTTTTCATGTAGAGGGTGGCGTGCAGCGGCTTTCACGCGGCGGAACATTTGTGGGTCAGCATATCTGTGTGCCGAAGCGGGGAGTGGGTATTCATATCAACGCCTTTAACTTCCCGGTGTGGGGAATGCTGGAAAAACTGGCGCCCTGCATCATTGCTGGCGTGCCTTGTATTGTAAAACCCTCGCCGGTGGGAGCCTACCTGGCCCACGCGGTGTTCGAAAAAATGATTGAATCGGAGCTGTTACCCGAAGGGGCCATCCAGTTCATTGCCGCCGACAAACCGGGGGATCTACTGGATCACCTGAACAGCCAGGACAGCGTCTCGTTCACCGGTTCGGCAGCTACAGGGAAGAAATTGAAATCTCACCCCAATATTGTTGCAAACAACATTCCGTTCAACCTGGAAGCCGATTCTCTGAACTGCTCCATCCTGGGGCCCGATGTATCGCCCGACATGGATGAGTTTCACCTGTTTATTAAAGAGGTGGCCAACGAAATGACGGTGAAAACCGGCCAGAAGTGCACGGCTATACGGCGGACGATCGTCCACAATGATTTGGTGGAAGATGTGATCGAAGCCCTTAAAAAACGCCTCGAAAAAACCACGGTTGGCGATCCGGCCGATGAGAAAACGAATATGGGTCCCATGGCCAGCCCGCTCCAGAATGAGCGATTTTCCGCCCGGCTTACCGAGCTCGAAGATCACAGTAAAACCGTCTTTTCCGGAACAAACGGGGGTAATGGCGATGCGTTTACCCATGCCCGGCTGCTGCTTTGCCACAAGCCGCTGGAGTCCGACAGCCCGCACACTCTCGAGGCATTCGGCCCGATGACAACCCTCATGCCCTACAAAAATATGGACGAGGCAATCACCATTGCCAATAAATCGGACGGCTCGCTGGTGGGATCGCTCTTTACCAATGATGACGATATCGCCCGGGAGATCACGCTGGGCTGTGCTCCCTATCACGGACGGTTTATGGTCATCAACCGGCACTCGGCAAAAGAGTCGACCGGCCACGGGGCGCCCATGCCGCACATGGTTCACGGGGGGCCGGGTCACGCCGGCGGCGGGGAAGAACTTGGAGGAGCGCGGTCGGTCTTGCACAACATGCAGCGGGTAGCTCTGCAGGGGTCGCCAACCACCATTATGAACATCGTAAATCAGCATATTAAAGGAGCCGAAACGAAAGAATCGGAAATTCACCCTTTTAAGAAATATTTCGAAGAGGTTGAAATCGGCGAGGCTTTGACCACGCATCGCCGGACCGTAACAGAGGCCGATATTGTAAACTTCGGGGGCATCAGCGGCGACCATTTCTACGCTCATTTTGATGAAATTGCGGCTAAAGATTCTCTTTTTGAAAAGCGAATTGCCCACGGTTACTTCGTCCTGTCGGCAGCGGCCGGGCTGTTTGTACATCCGGCGCCGGGCCCGGTGTTGTTGAACTACGGCCTGGAAGATCTGCGATTTATCGCCCCCGTGGCACCTGGAGATACCATCCGGGCCAAACTGATAGCAAAGAAAAAAACAACCCGTCAGCAGCGCTCCACCGATAAATACCCCTACGGCATGATCTGGTGGGACGTTGAAGTGACCAACCAGGACGATCTGCTTGTGGCGGAATATACCATCCTGACGCTTGTGAAAAGAAATAAGCATCTATCCATTGATGAAACATGATAAGCGGTTTGGGAAATCTCATCTATCAGCTCCTCTTTTTTTCATCTGAACGTCACTTTTTAAAACAACCCGACATTTTTACCTTCAATCAACATCTCAACCGCGTTATCTAATCCAAATAATCTACAATCATGCCACACAACGGACGTATCACACATCACATTGAAAACAGCGTTTCAACAATTGAATTTTATCACCCAAAGGGAAATTCGCTGCCGGGATCTTTGCTGAAAGATCTCGCTGGGACGATGAAAGAAGCTTCTGAGTCAGAAGAATCTCATGTTATTCTGCTTAGGAGTGCCGGGAATGGGGCGTTCTGTGCAGGAGCATCCTTTGATGAACTCCTTGCAATCTCCACCCTGGAAGAGGGAAAAGCGTTCTTTATGGGCTTTGCCAACGTCATCAACGCCATGCGGCAGTCCCAAAAATTTATTGTAGCTCGTATTCACGGTAAAGTGGTGGGCGGCGGAGTCGGGATCGCCGCAAGTGCGGATTACGCATTTGCCCACTCGTCCGCTTCCGTGAAGCTCAGTGAGCTTGCTGTGGGTATCGGGCCGTTTGTGGTGGGACCCGCCGTGGGACGAAAAATTGGAGTCGGTGCATTCACGACGCTCTCCATGGATGCCCGTTCCTGGTTCGACTCAAACTGGGCACTTCAAAACAACCTTTACAGCAGAGTGTTTGAATCGACAGACAAAATGGATAGCGCCATCGATAAACTGACCGGCGAACTGGCGTCCAGCAACCCCCAGGCGATGAAAGAACTTCGGGAAATTCAGTGGAACGGGACAGGACATTGGGGACCGACATTAGAACAGCGCGCAGAGATAAGCGGACGGCTGGTACTATCCGATTTTACAAGAGACTTTATCCGTGATTTTAACAACAAATAAAGTAGTAAACTTGCTGGAATTTCAGGACGCCTTTCCGGCTCGGGCACCACAACTTTCGCGGATCACAAGCTCGGGTTCAAGATTTACCGTTTCACGGCTGTAATTCTCTGACTCAATTTCATTAATTAACAGTTCGGCAGCCTTCTGTCCTTTTTTAAAAATCGGCTGCCGGATAGTGGTTAACGGCGGGCATGTATATTCTGCAAAACTCAGGTCATCAAACCCTACAAATGCATAATCGCCGGGTATCTTCTTGCCATGCTCTCGTGTTGCCAGAATGGCCCCCATGGCGATTGAATCGCTGGCACAGAACACAGCCGTAAGGTCTGCCCCAGCCAATATCCACTCCTCCATCGCCTTGTACCCCGCTTTAAACTGGTAATCTGCCACTTTAATATTTTGCTCCGAAACCTCCATGCCGGCATCTTGATGGGCCTTTCTGAATCCTTCAAGCCTGTCTTCCGACTCTTTCATGTCAAGACTTGCCAGGATGATCCCGATCTCTGTATGCCCAAGGTCAATCAGGTGTCTCGCCGCAAGCTCGCCGCCCCTGAAATTATCAACATCAATAGAGCTTACCTTTTTCTTTTTCGGAACATGGCCTAAAAGCACAATGGGGATATTTTTATCAAATAACCGTCGCCCCACCATATCGGTAACCTCCTGTGTAAGTAAAATATAGCCGTCAAGATCTCTCTCCTCCAGGATGAATTTGTGCAGGTCATCTTTTTTGCCCGGCAGTACATACGAGAGAGACACAAAATAACCGCGCTTTTTACTCTCTTCAAAAATCCCGCGGTGAATTTCCATCCAGAATGCGTTTCCCAGGGCCTCATCGCCACTTTGTGTCACCAAAACCCCGATTTCATGGCTGCTGCTTGTGGCCAGCTGCCGCGCCACAGAATTTGGCCTGTAATTATATTTTGTCACCACTTTCATCACCCGTTCACGCGCAACATCACTTACATTCGGGTGATTGTTTAATACCCTGGAAACAACCGATCGCGAAACATGGGCCAGTTCCGCCACTTTATCGATATTTAATTTTTCCATAGACCTGTCCTCGGGATTTGTATGTATTCTATACTACATACAATAAAAAAAAGAGACTCAACTGGAAAGAGATTTTACAAATTAACTTCGGTCTGGTGCGAATTCGCGTGAGGGCCCATACTTTCAGGCATATTGCGCATCTGAACGAATGCGTCTCTCTTCCCAGGCGATCGCCGCCGCTCCCAATATAGCGGCATTCTTTTTTGTCATTTCGGACAACTTTATCGAAACGGATCCTTTGAAAACCTCGAGCAGGTTCTCTTCGAAATACTTTGTCGTGGGCACCATCAGCAGATCACCTGCCCGGGCAAGCCCGCCGGAAAGTACAATCAGCGACGGGTTCAAAAAAGCGACCGCATCCGCCAGGCTCCTGCCAAGTATTTCCCCTGTTCGCTCAAATGCTTCAATTGATAGCTTGTCTCCCTTTGCCGCCTCGTGGGTTATATCTTTTCCCGTAATGCTTGTTTTCTTTTTCCTTCTAAAAACGGATTCAAGATCCGTACTCTCCAATAGCTCTGTCACTGTTTTTCTAAGCCCCGGGGCGCTTGCGTAGGTTTCAAGGCACCCGAGCCGACCACAGCCACATAAGCGCCCATTTTGAACCGCCGTGATATGGCCGAGTTCGCCGGCATGCCCGCTTTGCCCGGTCAAAAGTTTTCCATTGATCACAATTCCGCATCCCAGGCCCGTACCCAGCGTGAGCGATATGAAATTATCCATCCCTTTGGCGACCCCATATTTTAATTCCCCTACGGCCGCAGCATTTGCATCATTGGTGACGGAGACCCGCAGGCCGCTCTGCTTTCCAAGAAGCTCAGCAACCGGTATATTTTCCGGCCAGGCGAGGTTAGAGGCCTTGTCAATCGTGCCGGTTAACGAATTACCTGATGGAGCCCCAACGCCAATTCCAACCAGGGTCGCTTCAGGAAGCGTGTTGACATGCAGGTTCACAATTTCACCATACAGATGTTGAAAAAACTCTTCATAGGTCATGGAAGAGTCTGTTTTTATAAAATGTTCCGCGGCTACTTCACCGCTCTCGGTTACCAATCCATATTTTGTATACGTCCCCCCCAGGTCAACTCCTATCGATACGTCCATATAAGCAGGGTGTCAAAAATTTTAATTCCACGTATTACGTCAACATAATTTTCTTAATCAATAATCCCGAACTGCCAGCAGATCTGCTAAATAAAATCACCATATAAATTTAAAAACAAAATTAAATCCTTGCGCCATACAAACTTTGGAACCGTTTCCAGTCACCGAATCCTTAGGGAAATCCATATCTTTTGGATCACCAGTTTAGAAATAAAGACTAACATACGTTGCCATGACTGATTTATCCGAAAAGATTAAATCCATCACCTCCCGCCTGACATACTTTGAGAAAATTCCAACCGTCATTTACGAAGAGAGTGCCGATGCATCGGTTGCCGTGGCAAACGAAATCGCCGAGCTAATCAAAGAAAGAGATAACGAGGGAAAACCGACTGTTCTGGGTCTTGCCACCGGTTCTACTCCCGTTCGAGTGTACGACGAGCTGGTGCGGCTTCACAAAGATGAAGGTCTGTCGTTCAAAAACGTCATTACATTCAATCTCGACGAGTACTACCCGATTGAACCCAATTCCCTCCAAAGTTACGTCCGGTTCATGAATGAACACCTGTTCGACCATATTGACATACCGGATGAAAACGTTCACATTCCGGACGGCACCATCCCGGAAGATGATGTTTACAAATACTGCGAGGAGTATGAACAGAAAATTGCAGATGCCGGCGGTCTCGACATACAGATTCTCGGTATCGGGCGAACCGGCCACATTGGGTTTAACGAACCGGGATCGCGTCCCGATTCACTCACACGCCTGATTACGCTCGACAAAATTACCCGTAAAGATGCCGCCAGTGATTTTTTTGGCGAGGAGTATGTTCCCCGCCGGGCCATCACGATGGGCGTTGGCACCATCCTGGAAGCCGATAAAATTATCCTCATGGCCTGGGGCGAAGGAAAAGCCCCGATCATAAAAGAGTCGGTTGAGGGCGACATCAACGAAAGCGTACCGGCCACCTATCTTCAAAACCACAACAACACAATTGTTGTGCTTGATGATGCCTCCGCTGAAAAACTGACGCGAATCAACACCCCATGGCTGCTGACGTCATGCGACTGGGATGACAAGCTCATCCGAAAAGCGGTTGTTTGGCTCTGCCAGACGCTGGAGAAGCCCGTTCTCAAGCTCACTGACGAGAATTACAACGAAAACGGCATGGGGGATCTGATTGCCTCTAAAGGACCAGCCTACAACATCAATATCAAAGTGTTTAACGAGCTGCAGCACACCATCACCGGGTGGCCCGGCGGTAAACCAAAAGAGGATGACAAATACCGGCCGGAGCGGGCAGAGCCCTTTCCCAAAAAAGCCCTCATATTTAGCCCGCACCCGGATGACGATGTCATATCCATGGGCGGCACGCTAATCCGGCTTGTGGATCACGGGCATGATGTGCACGTGGCCTATCAAACCTCCGGAAACATTGCCGTGTTTGATGATGATGTGATCCGTTTTGCCGACTTTGTAACGGATTACGCGGAAACGTTTGAAATGAAGGACAAAAAAGCGCAGTCGCTATTCAGGGAAATTACCAAATACCTGAAAAACAAAGCGCCCGGCCAGGTGGATTCACCCGAAATAAAGGAGATAAAAGGGCTGATACGCCGCGGAGAAGCCAAAGCTGCGGGTCGCTATTGCGGAGTGCCCGAGGAGAATCTCCATTTTCTCGACATGCCGTTTTATGAAACCGGCCGAGTGAAAAAGAAACCGTTGTCCGGTGAGGATATTCAAATTACGGTTGACCTGCTTCGCAAAATCAAGCCGCACCAAATCTATGCCGCCGGCGACCTGTCTGATCCCCACGGAACTCACCGGGTCTGTCTGAAGGCGATCTTCATGGCACTTGACCAGGTGAAAGATGAAGAATGGGCAAACGATTGCTATGTCTGGCTCTACCGAGGCGCATGGCAGGAGTGGGACGTCAACGAAATTGAGATGGCGGTTCCGCTAAGCCCGCTGGAACTTACCCGGAAGCGCCGGGCCATCTTCAAGCATCAGTCACAAAAAGACCGGCCGCTCTTCCCCGGTTCCGACACCCGCGAATTCTGGCAGCGTTCCGAAGACCGGAACAAAGCTACGGCACAAACATACGATGATCTTGGCCTGGCAGAATATGAAGCGATGGAAGGCTTCGTTCGGTACCATTTTCGGTGAAATATAATTTGGTTAATTGGTGTATTGGGTAGTTTGGGTATTACCTCAGTTTAATTCTTAAATCTGCCAATTTGTGAATCATGGGTTCACTTCGAGATTACTTTCTCATTTAGAAGAGGACTCAAATACTCTCCTTATTATTGATGTTTCATGCGGGAACTCCGCTCCACAGTTCCTATATTTACGAAAGAAAAAGTAAAGCCGTAAATAAAAAAAAGACACAAAACATTATGTCTAACGCACACTTCACAATACAGGAGCCAGTAAACGAACCCTACCTTCAATATGCCCCGGGATCTGCCGAGCGCAAAGCACTAAAAGAGGTTCTCAAAGAGCAGAAATCCAGGGAGATCGAGATTCCCGCTATCATCAATGGCAAAGAGGTAAAAACCGACCGCAAAGCCGATGTGGTGATGCCGCACAATCACGGTCATAAGCTTGGAACCGTCTACTATTGTGGTGAGGATGAGGTTCAACAAGCCATTGAAGGCGCACTCGAAGCCCGTAAGGAGTGGGCGGAGATGCCGTGGCAGGATCGCGTGGCTATCTTTTTGAAGGCCGCCGATATTATTACCGGGCCAAAGCGTTTTGAGATGAATGCTGCCACCATGCTGGGACAGTCGAAGACCCCGCATCAATCCGAGATTGAAGCTGTCGGTGAACTGGCGGATTTCTTCCGTTTCAACGCCTGGTATTTGAAGCGGCTCTATGAAGATCAGCCGCATTCGCCCGATGGCATGTGGAACCGGACGGAGTATCGCCCGCTGGAGGGATTTGTCTTTGCCGTAACGCCCTTCAATTTCACAGCCATTGCCGCTAACCTGCCATCTGCACCGGCAATGTGCGGAAATGTGTCGCTATGGAAACCATCACCCGAATCGATTTACTCGAGCTGGTATGTGATGCAGATACTGAAAGAGGCGGGCCTTCCCGACGGTGTGATCCAGTTCCTGCCGGGCGAAGGCGCCGATGTGGGCGATCCCGTACTTGAGAGTGAACACCTCTCCGGACTCCACTTTACGGGGTCAGCCGCCACGTTCAACCACTTATGGCGGACGATTGGCAAAAATATCGACAAGTATAACACATACCCGCGGATTGTTGGCGAAACGGGCGGTAAGGATTTCATTTTCGCACACAACACCGCCGATGTAGACCGGCTTGTCGTGGCTGCGGTCCGTGGAGCATTTGAGTACCAGGGGCAAAAATGTTCCGCCGCGTCACGCATGTACGTTCCCAAATCCATCTGGGGCGACTTCAAGGAAAAGTTTGTTCCGGAAGTGAACAAGATCAAAGTGGGCGATGTGGAGGATTTCTCCAACTTTATGGGGGCCGTCATCAGCCGCAAAGCGTTTGATAAAATCAGCGGCTACATCGACTATGCGAAAGAGTCTGACAATGCCGACATCATTGCCGGCGGCACGTACGACGACAGCGAAGGATTCTTCGTCCAGCCCACGGTCATCGTGACGACGGACCCGAAATTCAAAACGATGGAAGAAGAGATTTTCGGCCCGGTTTTGACGATCTACGTTTACGAAGATGACGATTTTGAGAAGACACTCGACCTTTGCGACAGTACCTCGCCATATGCGCTGACCGGTGCCATCTGGGCGCGCGACCGTTACGCCCTGAACCAGATGGCCGATCGGCTGAACCAGGCTGCCGGAAATTTTTACATTAACGACAAGCCCACTGCGGCCGTTGTGAACCAACAGCCCTTTGGCGGAAGCCGGAAGTCTGGCACCAACGACAAAGCCGGAAGTATCGCGAATCTCCTTCGGTGGGTCTCGATGCGGTCCATGAAAGAGACCTTTGCCGCTCCGCTGGACTGGACTTATCCGTATATGGGCGAGAAAAAGTGAAACGTGAACCGTGTAAGACCTTTCAGCGTAGCCGGGCTTTTCGGCTTCCTGTCAGCGTCTGGTTCCGGGTGCAAGGTACAGGCGGCAGGGCAAGGGCACAAGGCGCAGGGTTCAAAAGGGCCCGACAGCATAATCACGCATTTCGATTTGCTTTCAGCGTTTATACACTTTCTCATCATTCAGAACGTATTGAGTCAGTGTGATCTGCAGAGTGCACAGCGTCAGAATTTAAAGCCATCCTGATTCTATAATTCGGGATGGCTCTTCTATTTCTTTACCAAAGCTCTCTTATTTACGCCCCCCTCATTAATTCGAGTACGAGGATTATTTTAAGCCAGATCAAATGGTTTTGTAACATTGTAGTATATCATACGAAATGGAGGGACACATGAGTGTAATGGGTATAAGAATTGATGAAAAAAAGAAGAAAAAGACCTTAAAGCAATCGCTTCACTAAAAGGGAAAACCATGAACAGTTTTGAACAATTGATTGACGATTACGAATCCTGATTTTATCAAGAAGATGATCAGGCTAATGAATTGAATGCAATCATGAAAGTTTCTGAGCCATCATTTGATGAATGGGATATTGTTTTGGTTCCCTTTCCGTTAACAAATCTAAAATCTATCAAATAACGGCCCGCATTGATCATTTCACTTGACCAGCATAATAGTGGACCTGACACTGTAATTCTGTTTATAACCAGCAATATAAAATCATTTGGCAGACCAGGTAATTATATCATTCAAAACTGGCAAGAAAGAGGGCTGCCAAAACCATCCATGGCAAGAATGAAGTACTTTCTAAAATGACAATATTTCCTGTTCTTAGACCTGGCAAAGAGATGGTTTCTCATATCTACCATTGAACCCTCAAGTATTCCGGCAGTATTCGGTTGATGAATTCGTCCTATTTAGCTGAGGATGGTCTGCCAAATTTGACCCGTTTTCAGCACGATTCTGCGAGGATGAAAAATGTTGATGTACATCAACATGTTCTTGCCCTTGAAGTTCAAATGTCTGGACCAGATATCCCTATTCAAAACGTTTTCCTGAAATTAAGCACGCACAATATCTTCCCACTGTAGCATCAACATGTGATATCACTACACCGGACCTATATAGTTGATTATACTTGATTTAAATATCATTTACATTCCGGAAACTATGACCACACTGGGCCGTTAGAATGGATAACTACCTGCAAAATCAAATAAATGGAGACCACCATGAAAAAAACGATCAAATTTCTCTTTGCTGCCATTTCAATGTTTCTGTTACTCCAGGGATGTGGAGAGCGCGGACCTGTAGGGCCGGAAGGACCCCAGGGGCCACAAGGACCGGCGGGACCAGAGATACTCCCCACCTCTTTTGAATTTGAAGTGGACCTGCTGCAGTCCAACAATTTTGAACATTTCCAGGAAATACCCTCTCAGATTGAGGTTTTCAATTCAGATGTAATGCTCGCCTATGTATTCGAGGACTACATCCCGGAGGAAGATCTTGAGATCTGGCGTAAACTGCCCATAACGGAATTTAATGACAGGGGCACGCAACTCCTCGATTATGATTTTTCCTTTATTGATGTGCGCATTTTTATGGACGCAAACTACCGTTTAGGCACAGCAGATGAGCTTGAAAACCTTCTGATTCGGGCGGTTCACATTCCGGCTAATTTTCTGAACAACGGCAAAGCCCAAAAAGTAAAAAAAGCCGAGACATTCGGCGAGATGCAGAGCATGTTAGGCAGAGATGTTCAACAACTTCAAATAAAATGACAGGCGGGAATATCGCATCAGCTATGAAAACTTCCATGTGATTTGTTCGAGATTAAAAATCGATCAATAGATCTAAATTCGGTATTTTAATTTAAAACCGATCAACAAATACCAAACAGATGAAAATATCGATTCAGCGACTCAACGATGCCGTTCACATGGAAGCCAAAAATGAGGATGGTGTCACCCTGCAGATGGATGGCACGGATGAGATTGGCGGGATTAACGGAGGCTTTCGGCCAATGCAGATGCTACTTGCCGCGGCCGGCGGATGTTCGGCCATTGATGTGGTTGGTATTCTGAAAAAACAGAAACAAAACCCTGACGACCTGCAAATTGAGGTGACCGGCGAACGGATCACCCTGGAAGGTGAACAGTATACCGAGTTCAAAACCATCCATCTGCACTTTATACTGAAAGGAGATCACCTGGATGAAAAGAAAGTCTCCCGAGCGATTGACCTCTCGCTGAACAAATACTGCTCCGTCTCCAAAACGCTGGCCAAGACGGCAGAGATCACAAGTAGTTATGAGGTTAATTGAGTGCTGTGTAGCTGCCATTCCCCTCTCGAGAATGGACAGATTCACGAGCGATTATCGAGTGGATCAGGGGTGTGTTTACGAAGCGTAGATTGACTCCGATTCTAATTCACGCCTTGCAGCTTCTCAATGACACCCCTCGCTCTTGCCAATTGGCTTCGGCTTTGTCATTCGCTTTCTCCTCTCGAGCCACACTTGGTCCCGATTTCTTCGGGGAGGAGAATTTTCAACACCTAAATCAAACACCTCCCGTCCACGCGAACAACACGCGTCCCCACCCTCCTCAAGGAGGGATCTTTTTCACCTGAACCAATTATTCCCCAATGCCCGATAAAAAAAACCATTTCGAAACAGACGCCATTCGTATTCAAACGCCCACTACCGGCGAGCGTGAGCATTCAACACCTCTGTATATGACCTCGAGCTTTACGTTTGAGTCGGCCGAGCACGCTCGCGCTATGTTTGCAAAAGAGATTCAGGGGAATGTTTACAGCCGGTACTCCAATCCGAATACAGATGAATTTATTGAGAAAATGTGCCGGCTTGAAGGCGCTGATACCGGAGTGGCAACATCTTCTGGGATGGCGGGAGTTTTCGGATGCCTGGCGGGGCTTTTAAACCAGGGGGATCACGTGCTGGCAGCGCGATCGCTGTTTGGGTCCTCCCACCAGATTCTGAGCCAAATTCTGCCGCGTTGGGGCATTAGCTTTACCTATGCAGATGTTGGCAAAACAGAGAAGTGGGAAGAACTCATCAAACCAAATACAAAAATGCTGTTCCTGGAAACACCGTCAAACCCGGGGCTGGATTTGATCGACCTGGAATGGGCCGGTAAACTGGCGAAGGCACACGACCTGATTTTTGTGGTCGACAACTGCTTTGCCACTCCCTACCTGCAGCGACCGATTGAGTTTGGGGCCGATCTTGTTCAGCATTCCGCTACCAAATTTATCGACGGACAGGGACGAGCCATCGGCGGTGTGATTGTGGGCAGCGAAACCTATATGGAGGAGATCCAGTTTTTTACCCGTCACACCGGCCCGGCCCTCTCTCCATTCAACGCATGGTTATTCAGCAAAAGCCTGGAGACATTGCCGGTTCGGATGGAACGCCATTGCGATAACGCCCAGGCACTGGCCAATTTCCTGGGCGATCACAAAAACGTCAATTTCGTGAAGTACCCGTTTCACAAAGATCATCCACAGCTCGAACTGGCCAAAAAACAGATGGATCGCGGCGGCGGAGTCGTCTGTTTTGAAATTAAAGGCGGCTTCGAGAAAGCCAAAGCGTTTATTGACAGAACCAATATGCTCTCCCGCTCAGCAAACCTGGGTGATACCCGAACAATCGTTACCCATCCCGCTTCCACCACGCATTCCAAACTATCTGAGGAGGAACGCCGGGCCGTAGGTATTACACCCGGCCTGATACGCATTGCCGTGGGGCTGGAAAATAGTGCGGATATTATTAGAGACGTGGAACAGGCACTGTTTGATAGAGAACGTTCTTGAATTCAATTGGGAGAGTAGTGTAATCGTCTTTTTAAGAAGAGAAGATCCGGTATCATGAGAGGGATGGCGACCTTTTTGCTCAACAGCTCAATATCTGAACGTATTTCAGTCTCTCCCGGTACTCTGCCCTGTTCATTCATACATGACACTTTATCTACCATCACATCATCCGTATACGTTGCATAGAATATCTGGCCATTGTCACCCGGCCCCCTGCCGCTTCTCCCGTACTCATTCTGTAAATTGCCGTCACGGTCGAACAGCCGAACCCTGGCTATATCATGTAGGGCTTCTGCTACAAGACCATTTTCAGAAACATCTATACCTGTAATAGAAGTGCCCAGCAGCTGGTCAGGTGGTATTTCTGATATTTTATTTAAGCTTATTTCTTCAGCTGAGATCTCGCTTGAAAAAACAGTTGAAAAAATAGGCTCTATACTGTTTTGTGTGGGTAGAATAAAATCAATGATCCTCAACAATTTTTTCTCCTGATACTTTTTGGCGTCAACTCTGCTACAGCAGGACTAAAAGAAGATCGTATCCAAAATCACGCCTGTGGCAGGGATGTCGTATTCACTCCAAGCGCCCGCCAGGCGGTGGAATGGCTCGCTCGGACCTGCCATTCGAATCAGTCGGCTGACTGAGTAGAATGGGGTTTTGCGACACCACGCAACACCCCTCCCTCAAGGGGAGATTGACAATGGCCCATATCGCTCATTGCGTGCAATCAACGATCGATCCGCTTATTTACGTACTTTAAGCGTGATCGACCATTGATAAAAGGGTGCTGATGTTCTGTGACCGCCGCCAGCGTTTTCGTAGCCTTAATCTCTTGGTTCGTGCCGCCTGTCCCGACAGCTTTTGAATCGGGACATCAAGGCAAAATGAACAGGTCCATATGAATGTACCCACACAAAACAACATAGAACCTATTTAAAACTTTCATGTCAATCTATCTACAAGGATGTCAATCCACAACACCGCGCGGCATCTCCTGCCGGCGGTCTAAACAAGTTCCGTCAGCCGTCAGCGGTGTAACCTGAGGGGAGGGACGTCTCAATCAGTAATCGTAGCTGATTTCCATGCGGAAGAGTTTTTCGCTCTCACCGCAGCCCAGATATAGCAGGCCCGTGTCTTCGCCTGTGGTCGGACCCAATTTCGCGCGCGTTGGCCCGTCGCACTCCGCGGGAGCGTCTTCGCGCTGATGCTCCACCGCGCCGCCCTGCACCGTGCCAATGACGTAAGTATCGGTGGTTCGGTCGGGGACGACGAACATAACCGTGTCGCCCTCCCGCATCAAAGCGGGCTGCACGGCGCGGACCCCGGCGGTGAACTCCTCCAGGATGGAAAAGCCTGGATTGTCGAGCAGCCGGTACTCGACGAGTGCGCCCGAGCCATCGTTGTTCGTGATGGCGCATACACTGTTGCCATTGGGATCCCATCCGGCGCACTCGAAAGCCACCGGCAGATCCCCCACCACGTCAGACACGTTATCTTGACGCTCGCTCGCGATCGTAATATTGCCTGCGGTCCCTTCTGCGGTGAACGTGTAGAGGCTGCCGGAGTCTCCATCGCTCGTCAGGGCAGCGAACGAGTTACCGGGCTCGGCAAACCCAGGATCTGGCACATGGATGTCGAAAAAATCCTCGCCGTTGGTGTCATCCGTACTGACCGTTAAGTCATCTCCGACAACGTATTGGTTGGCAGTGGGATCGTAGCCAAATTGTTGGATGAGTCCGTCCTCGAACGCGATAGCAGAAATGAGGGGATTGTTACCCGGACCCGGGGCCACCGCCACATCGGGCACGTTGCTCGCGAATCCGACCAGTTCCTGGCTCTCCAACGTTTCGTTGTCGCTGCCGCGCGGTTGGTAAAACAGTTTGCCGCCACTTATGCCTCCGGCGACCACGCCGTCTTTTACCTGGCTGTCGTCCGTCAGCTCCAGCGAGGCCGCTGCGAGCGAATAGCTGCCGATGAGTTCGTAGCGGGCACGTAACTGAAGGCCCCCGCTGTACACGTCAAACGTCGTTGACCCGATGTTGTCGCTTCGGTAGACCACGCCGAGTCGAACCTCGTCCCCCGGGGTGGTATCGAAGCTCATCTCATCGGGCAGCCACATGAGTGGGCCCGGCGCGTTGACGAGGGAAACCATGTCGTTCGGTTCTTGATCGGTAGCCTCAAACGTGGCTGTGACAGTGCGATCCTGGTTCATAGGCACCTTAATACAATCCTCGCTTGGAGACGCACAATCCGAACTGCCTTCAAGAGTACCAGCCCAGTCCACAAATCTGTATCCATCGGCTGGGGTGGCGGTGAGTTCAACAGGAATCTTGAGAGAACCGAAAACTGGATTGGGCCCGAAGAGCATCTCCTGTTTACAGTCTGAGCCGCAGCTAATGACAGGCGTATCACCAAACGGAGCATCCCCCACCACGGTACCCGGGCCGTCTTTGGTAACCGTCAGGATCGCTTCATTAAGTCCAAAGCTTTCAGTGCTGCTCGCGCCACTCGCGTCGTTGGTGACGGAGACGGTCGGCATGGCGGGAAACTGAATATTGGGGCCAAACTCGTACTCCATCTGAGCTGTGAAGGTGTTCGCGTCCTCGCCCGCCTCCAGTGATACCGGCATTGAATCGCCGTCTCCGGTGGGGTTGAAGTCCGCGTGGATGCCGTCCAATGATCCGGCCCATTTAAGCGCCAATCCGAACTGCACCGTGCGGAGGTCTGTCAGGTCTCCGGTGAAGTTGGTGATGATGGGCGGAGCAGGCGTCACGTACTCGATGCTTGCCTCCGCCGTGACGGCGCCTTCGTAGCGCAACGTCAGCTCCGGAATGTACGCCCCTGGCTGTGGAAATTTATGGGTGGCTTGCCCTTCGAAGATCTGCGGATCCGAGCTGACTTGCTCTCCAACATCAGGCATGGTCGAGCTCCCATCGCCCCACTTAAGTTCAATATTGAGATTGTCCGAATTCCCTCCCGACATCAATTCAATCCGCCACTGGAACGTGCCTTCGAGTTGCGTTGACTCGAAGAGCCCAAACTCCTGGATGAATGCCACCGCTTCGGGAGCCGTGTCGAAGGTGGCCGTGATGGTGCGGTCCTGGTCCATACCTACCGTGATCACCGAGTCCTCCGGCGCCGCATCGCCGATTTCGCCGCTCCATCCGTCAAAAACCGAACCCTCCTCGGGCGTGGCTGTCAGGGTGACGTTGGTGCCCTCCTCGTACGCCTCCGTTCCATCACTACCGAGGTTAATGCCGTCCGGATCGCTTGTAACGGTGCCCTCACCGTCTCCATCCTTTTGCACCGCGAGCGTGAAGGTTTCTGTAGATTCCTCGACTTGAATTTCTACTTGGTCGCTGTTATTGCTCTCGTCCGGATCGGACGCGGAGGTGCTTACGGTGCTCGATAACGTCAGGGTACCCGGCGTCTCGGCTTCAAAATCGAAGATGAGCTCAATGACCTCCCCCGCGGGGATATTCTCGTTAAATGAGCATCCGATTTCGGAGGCCGGGGGCTCATCACAGGTTACGTCTTCGTTACCCGGAGTCCCGGTGACTTGCCCGTTGTCCATCTCAAGCATAATGGCCGTATCGGGTGCATCATCCGGGCCGTTATTTTCTACCTCCACAGTGACACTGCCGGTTTCTTCTGGTGGTATACCCCCTTGAGGACTGGAAATAATTCCAACTCCCATATCAGCCGTGATATTTGTCCTTTTCTTTGCGAAGCGGGCAGTCACCGTGCGAGCACTGTCCATGGTCACGGTGAGGGTGGAATCCTGGGTGTTGGCACTCCCCGTGTCGCCGCTCCATCCGCCGAAGGTCGAATTCTCGTCCGGGGTGGCCGTCAGGGTCACCTCCGTACCTTTCCCATACTCCTCAGTGTTGTCCTCGCCAAAATCAATGCCCGGCGGATCGCTGGTGACCGTCCCCTCGCCTGTGCCGTCTTTCATAACGGTGAGTAAAGGCGTGGCTTCGATGCACTGGGTCGGGTCGGTGAGCACAGGGTCATTGTCTTGAATGTCTTCTTCTAAAAACTCAGTAAGAAGGTTGAAGGCAACACCAACGAGACCTTGATCGAATTCGATGATATTTGGAACAGATTCAATTTCTGTCCCAATAAATACACGAACCGGATTTGATCCTACATTCCTGCATCTGTAGGTATATAATCTTTCAAATACACCAGCGCCAAGAATTTGATCTGTTTTTGGAATGTCTATTGTGCGCGTTGCTGGAGTCGGTACGAAAGAGGTATTTTCACTCGCAAAGGGCACTGCAAATACAGACTCCTGGCCTACAGGAAGTTCAGCGCTTGTTTGAACGCGAAATTCCAAATTTATTTCTTCCTCCACTTGCAATTTTTTAGGGATGCCGCTGATTGTAGCTCTGAAAATTGAAGTATCAGTACCGGTAGCAGCAAAGGTAGAAAAATGTGAAAGTTGACCGTACAGTCGTACCGCGCCGCTCTCGTTTCCGCCAGGTGCGATAAACAGACTATCCAGGCCTTCCACCTGTCCGCCGGAGGAAGTCAGCATCAATCGATTCAGACTGAGTTGCAAGGTGGAGTCGTTCTGCACGGCGTTTTGTCCGGACGGCATGCTGGCTGTCACCGGCTCGTCAAACTCCAGCCCGTCGGGCCCGAGTTCGTAGGCGTTCGCAATGCCCAGTGAGTCAGCAATAGTATCAAATTCATCCCCCAAATCTTGTTCCTCCAGCGGGGTAATGGTAATCGTTTCAGGTGATGGGAGGGCGCCATCGGGAAAGGTCAGGGTAAGATTACCATCCTCGGAGGTGATCTCCCCTCCACCTGGTCCGATCTCCTTGGATGTAATATCGGGATCTTCAGATGGATCTGTTTCGGGTGCGGTTGGGGTATCATCTCCGCAGGTCATCAGAATCAAGCTCAATGCAATCGTTATGAATCCTAAAATGAGCCGCGATTTCATAGATGAATATATTTTTTATTAAAAATTCGATCGGTAACAGGGGGGAATCTACAACCGGATATCCTCCGGATGGTCCACCATCCCTGTTTACTTACGCAGAAAAAAATATGAATGTGATCATTTTAATTTTTAACATAGGTATTGAAGGATAAGGCGCGGGCTTTGTATGATCCGACTACAGCACAAAAATATGACTCCGATTGCCATCTACAGTCGAATAATCAGATTGGAAATTTCACTCCGCTGACGCTACGTGTCATATTAGAAAACCTGTCAACACACGCGACAATCATTTGCCAGTGGGTTTGCAAAGTCTGCTTTTACATTCCAGCCTGCAATTAAGGAGCAATAATGTCATACTCTATGACAAGTCCTGGCCAGCATAAAAATCAGGGTGACGAATCCAAAAAAGCCATCACCCGTCTTTTGAAGTCATCGAGTGCAGGTGACAAAGAAGCGGTGAACCAGTTGCTGCCGCTTGTGTACGACCAGATGCGCTCTATCGCCCACAACAAGTTAAAGTTTGAACGAAATGGGCACACCCTCGACACAACCGCCCTTGTTCACGAAGCCTATTTTAAACTAATCAACCATGAGGAGGTGGAGTGGCAGAGCCGGGCTCACTTCCTTGCGATTTCTGCTCTGGCCATGAAACGCATCCTGATAAACTATGCCGAAAAGAAGAAGGCGGTCAAGCGGGGTGGAAATTATTCAAGAGTTGAACTGAGACAGGTTGAGGGCAGCGTGGAGTCGATGAGTGATTCAATGGCCAGCCAGATTCTGGCGCTGAAGGAGGCACTGCAGCGAATGGAAGAGTTTAATGAAAGAGGATCCCGGGTGGTGGACTACCACTTTTTTGGCGGATTAACCTGGAAAGAGATTTCTGAAGTTATGGGCATCGCTCCGATTACGGTGCGGCGCGCATGGAATGCATCAAAACTATGGCTGAGGCGGGAGCTGAAAGAAACAGGATTGCCCGAACTGTCTGTAAAGAGATCCTCAATGAAGTGACGTGCCATGAATACCGATCGATGGAAAAAGATTGAATATCTCTGCCAGGAAGCCCTGGGGCGCCGGGAAGAAGATCGTATTGCGTATCTGAAACATTCATGTGCAGACGACCCGGAGCTTTTTGACGAAGTGAAAAGCCTGCTGGAACATACCGGTTCATACTGGCTTGAGGAGCCGCTGGTCCATATGCAATCCTCCTATATTTTTTCAGAAAACCTTTCCGTTTCAGACCAAATGATCGGCCCCTACAGGCTCATTCGGCCTATTGCCGCCGGCGGTATGGGCCAGGTGTACCTGGCGGTGCGGAACGACGACCAGTTTGAACGGTTTGTGGCGCTTAAAGTAATCCATAAAGGAGGGGTATCTGATGAACTGCTCGACCGGTTTTACGAGGAGCGGCAAATCCTGGCACGGCTGAATCACTCCAACATTGCCCGTCTTTTTGATGGTGGAACGACGGAGGATGGACGCCCATGGTTTGCGATGGAGTATGTGGAGGATGGAACGCCAATCAACTCTTACTGCCGTAACAACAAGCTCTCGATTGAGCAGCGACTTACCCTCTTTCAAAAGGTGTGTTCTGCCGTTCAATATGCCCACCAGAATCTGATTGTCCATCACGACCTGAAACCCGAAAATATCTTAATCACAGATCGCAGCGAACCGAAACTACTCGATTTTGGTATCGCCAGGTTTATGGATCTGGATGCACCGACGGGCCCGGACCAGGATCGCGTACACCTGCTCACTCCGGAATACGCATCCCCCGAACAGGTGCTGAATCAGCCTGCATCAACCACAAACGACATCTATTCCCTTGGGGTCATCCTCTATGAATTGATCTCCGGCCGCCTCCCCTATTCATTTGATGAGAACCATCCGGAGGCAATCAGGAAAACAGTTTGTGAGCAGATTCCACCTCCGCCATCGGCAGCTGCCGGATCAGATATTTCATCATCTGATCTTGATGACATTATTCTCAAGGCGATAAATAAAGATCAGACGAAACGGTACTCCTCGGTCGAACAGCTTGCTGACGATATCAGGCGCCACCAGCAATCCCTGCCGGTTCTTGCCCATGAACCGTCGTTTTTATACCGTGCGGGTAAATTCATGAGCCGGAACAGGCTGGGTGTGGCTGTATCCGGGCTGCTCGTTGTACTTGTCCTCTCGTTTTCAGCCGTCACCTATATCCAGTCTCTCGCCATTGAGAAGCGAGCGGTTGAAGTGGAAAACCAAAGAGACCGTGCAGAACAAGTGAGCCGTTTTTTAATCAATTTGTTCGGATCCGCAGACCCTTCTGAAGCTGGGCAACCAACACTTTCTGCAGTAGAGCTTCTCCACAGGGGCACGGAAAAAATTGAAACCGAGCTGAACAACCAGCCGGAAATCCAGGCAGAGCTCTATCTCGTAATCTCAGAAGTATATGAACAACTGGGGCTTTATGATCGTGGAATTGAGATGGCTCGACAGTCTCTGGATCTTTACAAGAGCTTTCATGGTGAGAGACACTCCGACATAGCCAAGAGCCTGAATGCCATTGGCTGGCTATACCGCCAGAAGGGAAATTTTGAAGAGGCCGAAACCTATTTACAATCATCGCTGGCTATGCGGAAAAGCGTGTTAGATACAAATCATCCCGATGTTGCCAGAACGCTGAATGACCTCGGAGTGCTTAAACAGAGTATGGGTGATTATGCGGCAACGGACAGTTTGCTGGCTCAGGCTCTTGATATCCGTCGCAGATATTATGGAGACCGGCATGAATCCGTGGGTGTTACGCTCAGTAATTACGCAGCCCTGAAATGGCGGCTGGGAGATCTGGAAACCGCGGAGGAGATGATGCGTAATGTGCTTATGATATTGAAACACAACCTGGGTGAAGAGAATCTGAGAGTCTCAACTGCGATGACGAATCTTGCCGCAATTCTTCTTTCCCAAAGAAAAATTGATGAAGCCGAAACGTTTTATCGTGAGGCACTCGATATAAACTACAGGCTGGTAGGTGAGGAGCACCCCGATGTTGCCAACGGCCTTGCCCATCTCGGAAACCTCTTACGGGCAAAGGGAGAGTTTGAGGAGGCGGAACAATATCTCAATCAATCGCTTACGCTTCGAAAAAAATTATTAGGAACCGATCATGTACTCGTGGGGGTCAGCTCCTATACCCTGGGGGAATTGTACTACGACATGAAACAATATTATCGTGCGGAACGCCAGCTGCTGTCGGCTGTGGATATTTTCGGAGGTCTCTTCCCCGATGGACATGCCCGAACAGCCCAGGTATTGCAGACGCTTGGTGAACTCTACCTTGAACGAGAGACGTACCGGCTGGCTAAGCCAAAGCTGAGTGAGGCCCTCGCCATCATGAAGCGTGTCTATGGAAAGAGTGATGAGCGAACCCTGGAACTCATGACAACCCTGGGGATTTGTTCGGCGCATCTCAATGAAACAGAAGAGGCAGAATCCTACCTGAGTACAGCTCTTGACCAGCTGCAGCAATCTCAAGATCCTTCCAGCGAGCTGATCTCAGAAGCCCAGAAGGTGCTCTCCGAATTGTAATATCCATTCAACACCCATAGCGTATATGGACAGCGATCTGTCAGGAATCATCACCGTAGGAATACGCTTCGTACCGGTGTTATCGCTCGGTTTCTGAAAACAACCGATGATATTCAGAGTTTCAAACTTATTTCAAATTCTTTTTGGCGTTTTGGATAGTGGTGGTTGGGATCTACATCAACATATCTGCTACTGATCTTTTCACTTTTACATTCTCACTCCTGACTTTTCCTTTTCTAAGAAAGCGCTTTTCTGTATCATAATTCCCTTAGCTTAATTGATTAACCACCAAACCACACGGAGAAATTTGTGGCTAAAAAAGATGCAGAGAAAAAACGATCCTGGGCAGAACCGTATAAAATTAAAATGGTGGAGCCTGTTCGGATTACCACCCGGAAAGAGAGAAAACATGCCCTTGAAGAGGCCGGATATAACACCTTCCTTCTGAAATCGAACGATGTTTACATTGATCTGCTGACCGACAGCGGTACCTCAGCTATGAGCGACCGGCAGTGGGCCGGCATGATGATGGGCGATGAAGCGTACGCCGGAAGCCGGAATTTCTATCACCTTGAGGAAGCCGTTCGGGAGTTTTACGGCTATAAACACCTTGTGCCTACCCATCAGGGGCGAGCGGCCGAACACATGATCTCAAAAATTCTCATCTCCGAGGGCGATATCATCCCGGGCAATATGTATTTCACAACGACCAAACTTCACCAGGAATTGGCAGGGGGAACATTTGTGGATATCATTATCGATGAGGCCCACGATCCCAAAAGCACCCATCCGTTTAAGGGCAATGTAAACCTGAATAAACTGGAAGATCTTTTTAAAAATCACGGTGCCGATAAGATTCCGTATGTCTCCATCGCCACAACGGTGAATATGGCGGGCGGACAGCCGATTTCGCTGTCCAACCTGAAAGAGCTTCGGAAGCTATGCAATAAACACGGCACCATGATTGTTCACGACATGACCCGCGTGGCGGAGAATGCCTACATGATTCAAAATAATGAGGCGGAGTATTCGGACTGGTCCGTCAAAGAGATTGTGCTCGAGATCTGTAACCAGACCGATGCCGCTACCATGAGCGCCAAGAAAGATGCGCTGGTCAATATCGGCGGTTTCCTTGCGGTGAATGATGATGAGGTATTCGACAAAGCCCGAAATATGGTGGTGGTCTATGAAGGCCTGCACACCTACGGCGGAATGGCCGGGCGCGACATGGAAGCCCTGGCGATCGGGATTACCGAGTCGGTGGATTACGACCATATCCGTGCTCGTGTCGGACAGGTTCAATATCTCGGAGATAAGCTAATTGATGCCGGAATTCCGGTTGTAAAACCGATTGGAACACACGGCGTGTTTCTGGATGCCAAAGCCTTTCTGCCTCAGCTTGACCAGGATCAGCTTCCCGCGCAGTCTCTTGCCGGCGAAATCTATCTCGATTCCGGCGTCCGGGCGATGGAGCGCGGTCTGGTGTCGGCCGGGCGGAATCCTGAAACCGGTGATCACAACTATCCCAGGCTGGAGCTGGTGCGTCTGACGATCCCACGACGAGTCTACACCCAGGCGCACATGGACGTAGTAGCCGAGTCGATTGAAGCCGTTTATGCAAACCGCAATCAGATTGCCGGACTCAAATTTGTCTACGAGCCGGAATACCTTCGTTTTTTCCAGTCCAGATTTGAGCGATTGTAGTTCGCGAACTGTCAACGTATCGAACAGAGTTTGATTTTTGACAGCGTCTGAGTAATGACTCTAAGATGCGACTTTTAAGCAAGTGACATTTATAGAGCATCTAATGTCATGTCAACACTGAAATGACGGGTAAAATTGCAGGTAAGTGAGACTTCGGAAGTCTTTTAGTGAAAAGAGCTCGAGGAGCAGCTGGAGGTTATCTCGTCAATAACGGATAAATCTCACTCAGTCATCATCAGAGAAGCGCCGGTAGAGTATATCGCGAAAGAGAAAACTCACAGCAACCCACTTGAAACCGGGAAAGAGTTATTTGGTAAGCATGGCAGCGGTGATGGAGATCGCTCCGTACCCTATAAATCCAGAATAAAAGAGAAAATTCGTGATACGCACTCTAATTGATCCCGGACCCATTATCGCATGGTTCGATTAAAGTGATCCGTATCATGAACGGGTTCTCACCTTCATGGAAAGCTTCGATGGAAGACTTATCCGCCGATGCGACCCTTTTGGAAACAGCCGAATCCCGAAACCTGACATCTATCATCACACTTGATAATGATTTTTCAGTCTACAAATTGAAAAACGGACATTACCTCAAAAATTTGCTTGAATAGCTCATTGAGTTTTGATGTTTAAGATTTGTCCTAACTATCTGCTGATAAAATCGTTTTTGATTTTATTCCCTTTCGAAATCAGATTTTTTTTCAACGTCTCCCCTTCGCTATCACGTGTCTTTGATCATAGGGAAGGGGAAATGAGATGGATCTTATCACTCCAGCTCAATCACCATCGTCTCATACGGCTCAATATCCAGCGTCTCCCCCAGCTCCACTGTTTCACCGCTGATTACATCCACCCCGCGTTGCGAATCCTGAATAAGTTCCGAGAACCGCGACAGAAAGAGGACGTCTGATTCCTCATTGGCGTTAAGAATAATCATCACGCGTTTTTCATTGTTATGACGAAAATAGACATACACGTTATTCTGAGGGATGAAATGCGTCAATTTGCCTGTGTGAATCACGTCATTCTCCTTGCGCCAGTTCGCGAGGGTTGACACAAAATCATGTGCTTCAGCAACGGGAAACCCGGTTTCTTCCGAAAGCTCTTCTCTGCCCTCCTGAGTGAATGCACTGATGGAATCCTCCTCCCATCCACCGGGGAAATCTTTCCGTTTCAGTCCATCCGGGCCGCCACCGGTCATCAGGATTTCATCACCATAGTAGAGCTGTGGTATGCCTCGGGTAGTCATAATAAAGGTTTGAGCAATTCTGAATTTGCCGTAATTCTCTCCCATCACCGTAAAAATCCGGTCCAGGTCGTGGTTGCCGGGAAATATTACGTTCAGGTTGGCATCAGGAAACAGAAAATCCTGGCTTAATGTGAAATAGAGACGTGAAATTCCGGTATCCCATCCCGGCTCTTCATTCAATCCCTTCGTGAGGGAGCCGTATAACGGAAAATCGGTCACGCTGGGCAGAAAGCTTTCATACCCATCCGGACTCGGAAACCCTGCCTGCCAATAGGCAGTGGATGGAGTATTCGGCATCCAGGCCTCACCCACCATATTGAAACCCGGAAACTCCTCGAGCACCCGACGCGACCATTCGGCCATATACTCTTTGTAGGGATAGGGATGCGTATCCATCCGGATCCCATCAATTCCGGAGTATTCGATCCACCAGATTGTATTTTGTATCAGGTAGGTTTGTACCAGTTCGTTGCGCTGATCCAGATCAGGCATATCGGTCACAAACCACCCCTGGACCGTGGAGTTGTAATCGTGTTCCGAAGCGTAAGGATCCATCACGGTGGATGTTCGAAAATTGGTTGTGCCCACCTCGTCCAGGTCGTGCAGCCAATCGTCCGTGGGCTGATCTTTTACAAACCAGTGCTCCGTGCCCACATGATTGTGAATCATATCCATGATTACCTTCATGTCTCTGTCATGAGCAGCCTCAATTAGCTCCAGGTACTTTTCGTTAGAACCGTACCGGCGGTCCACACGATACATATTGGTAGCCGCATACCCGTGATATGCCCCATATTCCGGCGGCATGTCGTTTTCGATGATAGGGGTAAACCAGACGGCCGTCATGCCAAGGTTCTTAAGATAGTCGAGGTTGTCAATCACACCCTGGATGTCCCCTCCGTGGCGGGCATTCGGATTCTCCCGGTTCACGCCTTCCAGCATGCCGTCAATTTCGTCGTTGGACGGATCGCCGTTTGCAAACCGGTCGGGCATCAGCAGGTAGATCAGGTCGGACGAATCAAATCCCTGGTTTCGCCCGGGATCATTATGACGTTCTCGTAACTCGTAATCAACCGAGTGTGTATGCCCCCCCCTCCGAAAATGTATCTGAACAGTTCCGGGATCCGCCTGCTCATGAATCCGCAGCGTGACAAACTGGTAGTCCGGATTCTCAACCAACGTAGTCTTTTCAATTGTAACGCCCGGATAATCCACTGATGCTCTGGCTGATTGAATATCATCGCCATAGACTAACAGCTGAAGCTCAGGATTCTGGAAACCAACCCACCAATGTTCCGGCTCAACACGATCGATTTGAATAGGCTGTGCAGCTGCGGAGACCTGCAGCAATAGATATAAGGGAAAGACGAAACAGAGTGCAAAAAAATTTTTCATCGCGAGTGCTAACGTTTGAGTTGGAGATTATACGGGCCGATGTCTGGATGTAAGGAATCCCAGTAGCTTTTGAAAACGACAGCAGAAGCCGTTGCCTAATATAAAAAACTTTTTGACCGTTGGGAGGGGATGCTGAACAGATTTACTGCAGGTACAGGACACAGATGCTGCATGTAAGCTTGCAGCAAAAACGGTCTCATGAACTGCGTTCAATGTTTAAAAGTAACTGGATCACACTACAACATAAATAGCTTGCCCATAAAAACAGAAAAATCCCGCCTTCGGAATCGAAAGCGGGATTTTATTCTAAGAATCGAATTGAATTTTGACTTCTTTAGACGATTTTGGTCACCAGTTCGGCTGTTCGTGCGGAGTAGCCGGCTTCATTGTCGTACCAGCCGATAACCTTCACAACGTTTCCGTCTACTTTGGTCATCTTGCTGTCGAAGATGCAGGAGTGCGGGTTCCCGATGATATCGCTGGATACCAGTTCCTGCTCGCTGTATTCAAGGATGCCCTTCATCTCGCCATCAGCTGCTTTCTTGAATGCAGATAAGACATCTGATTCAGAGACTTCTTTATTCAGCACTACCGTAAAGTCGGTCAGTGATCCGTCCGGCACCGGTACGCGGACCGCGCCGCCATCCAGTTTGCCATCGAGGTGTGGCAGTACAAGGCCCACTGCAGCGGCTGCGCCGGTGGTTGTAGGCACAATATTAGCGGCAGCGGCACGGGCCCTCCGAAGATCCTTATGCGGGCCATCCACAATCTGCTGATCGCCGGTGTATGCATGAATTGTGGTCATAAAACCCTGTTTAACACCAAATGCATCATCCAGCACTTTTACCATTGGTGCAAGGCAGTTCGTGGTACAGCTTGCATTAGAGAATATGTCATTGCTCTTGTCAATCTCATCATCATTTACACCCAGTACGATCGTTTGCAGGTCGCCCTTTCCGGGAGCGGAAATAATGACTTTTTTCGCGCCGGCATCAAGATGTTTTGAAGCACCCTTATCATCACGGAAAATTCCGGTTGATTCGATGATGACTTCCGCACCACGTTCACCCCATTTAAGGTTTGCAGGATCACGCTCGGCCGTAATACCGATCTTCTTTCCGTCAATGACCAGATTGTCCCCTTCTGCAGAAACCTCGCCTTCGTACGTGCCATGCACAGAATCATATTTAAATAGATGGGCCAGAGTCGTGGCATCCGTCAGGTCGTTAATACCTACCACCTCTATATCATCACTCTGATGTTTCAAAATTGAGCGCATTACCAGTCGGCCAATGCGTCCAAAACCATTAATTCCTACTTTTACTTTAGCCATATCATTGCTCCTTTACGTATTAAAAATTAGCTGTTACGCAGCATTTTTTGTTGTTTAATCAAAATAACGGTTTCACTTCACTCATTCCATTTTTAAACAGTGTTATTCTATAATAAACAATAACTTCAAGAGAAAGCGCTTTTATCTTTCATTATTCTCATTGTTGGCTGAAGATGTTCGTTTGATGAGATATCACCGATCATCATCCAAATCGATCTCATCCGAGATATCGTCATCGTCACCGATAATATCTTCCACGTCGGCATCGGAGTCGTCGTGCAGGGTATCCTCCTCGTCATCATCATCATCAACGACAGGTGGAGATGCTGCTTTTTTGGCCTGTGCTTTCGCCCCGGCCTGCTTTAACCGAATAGCGATATCCGGGTTTTCATTATCATTTGCTATATCAAGTGCGGTATCACCATTTTTATCTTTAAGACCAATCGTGGCGCCGTGATCAATAAGAATATTGACGACACTATTTCGTCCTTCCCTTGCTGCAACCATCAGGGGAGTTTGTCCCCAGCGCTGACGTGCATTCACGTTGACACCTGCCTCAAGTAGTAATTTAACAGCCTCCCCATTCCCTTCCCGGGCCGCAACGATGAGTGCCAGGCCACTTACCGGGGTCCCGGCATCAAGCAGGTATCGTAATATTTCGGGGTTTTCTTGTTCGGCCGCCCGGCTGAGGGCTGTTCCGCCCATCTTGGTTTCCACTTCAGGGTCTGCACCGTGTTCAATCAGGTATTTCACGGTTTCAAAGTGACCGTTTTCCGCGGCTAAAATCAGGGGTGTCGTTCCATTTTTGTGCCTCTCATTAAGATCTGCACCCTCAAGTTCCAGCTTTTTTATTGTATCCAGGTTTCCATCTTTGGCAGCTTGTAATAAAGGAGATAGCTCCATGGCGACGTCTGTTTTTTAAATTTTCTTTATAATTACAACCAGAAAAACTGATCGGTATATCTCAAATAAATTGGTCTTAATCAACTACTATCTGCACCGGTACAAAGTTTTCGTGATATTGAGTGCACTGCTCCTCCACTGTGGATGGATTTAGAAATCAACCACCCAAAGCTCACGGAGGCACGTAGCCGTTTTGTTGCTTCGGCTAAATGGTTTTAGAATCGGCCAATGTATTAACGTTCGGCGCCGGATCAGCCATCAACCGACTGTTTTTTGCAGGTCGTAGCCGTGCGCAAATTCATGACCGCTCATACGTTTTCGTCCCGGCAGCTGAAGTTCGCACAGTTCAACCGTACCCTTGCCTGCTCCAGCCAGCAGATGGTTCTCAACAAGCTGAAGCTCACCGGGTTCTATATCCAGGTCCGGACCGATTCTTGTCTTATAGACATTCATTTTTTCACCATCATACGTACACCATGCTACCGGGAACGGGTTTAAACCACGAACAAAATTATGAATCTGCTCTGCCTTCATCCTGAAATTGATCTCTGTGTTTTCTCTGAACAGCTTGGGGGCCGGTGTGGCTTGAGAAGTATCCTGCGTCCGTGTTGTGTAGTCTCCTGCAGAAATAAGGTTGGCACACTCGGCTACTAAATCCGCTCCATCGTTTTTGAGCCTGTTGTAGAGATCGCCGGTTGTATCGTCCGGCCCTATCGGCGTTTTTTTCTGTTTCAGAATCTTACCGGTATCTACCTCTTCGTCCAAAAAAAAGACCGTACACCCGGTTTCAGATTCCCCGTTAATTATTGCCCAGTGAATCGGAGCGGCCCCCCTGTATTTGGGCAGCAAGGATGCATGCAGATTGATCGATCCCCTGTCTGGGATTTGCAGGAGCGGCCGGGGAAGAATTTTAAACGCAACGACAACAAACAGGTCCGGTGTAAGAGAACGAAGCTGATTTGAAAGTTCAGGATCGTTCATATTCTCGGCATCGAGGGTCGTAAGGCCCAGGTCGTGTGCACGGGCTTTCACCGGCGTGGGCTCCGGCTCGCCGCGTCGTGTACGCCGTTTATCTGCACCGCTAACCACTGTCACTATTTCGTGGGGGGAGTTATGCAGCGCATCCAGGCTGGGCAGTGCAAAATCGGGAGATCCCATGAACACAATTCGCAGTGGTTTCATGGTTATACCGGTCTCTTTTTAGGGACAAGAGGATAATCTGTCGGCATTTCGCCTCTGTTAATTTTTTTCAAATCTTTTCGGTGCAGACGTTTTCTAAAAGCACTCAAATAGTCGAGGAACAGGATTCCGTCAAGATGATCAATTTCGTGCTGAATGATGCGTGACACCCAACCGTCGAACTCTTTCTCATGCTCCTTAAAGTCACCGTCCAGGTATCGCACGCGTACTTTTTCGGGGCGCTTTACATCATCACGAACTTCTGGAATGCTCAGGCAGCCCTCTTCCAATTTAACCGTTTGGCCCGAGGTGGAAACCACTTCCGGGTTGATAAACACCAGGGGGCCGACATCGGCCTCGTTCAGCTCTTCTGTTATGGCGTCTGCATCCATCACAAAAAGGCGTTGAAGTTCTCCTACCTGTGGCGCTGCAAGTCCAACGCCGTTTGAGTGGTACATTGTCTCAAACAGATTGGCTATGAATGTCTGGAGTGATGCACTGTTTTCAGCAACTGGTTCCGTTTTTTTTCGAAGCAGATCATCATCGTATGTCACGATCGGTAAAATGGCCATATATCAGGTTGTCGGGTTTGATTCAAGAAATTGCTGTAAAAGATACGCAGCAGCAGCCTGATCCACACGTCCTTTTTCCTCTCTTTTCTTTTTCGGCACACCAGAATCAACCAGGATTTGCCTTGCATCACGCGTGGAGTATCGTTCATCTACCTGGAAAGTGGGGGTTTCCGGGAACCGCTTATGAAGTACTTTGATATACTCTTCAACCATTTTGGTAGAGTGTGTCGGCTCACCTTGTGGCGTTAAGGGCCAGCCTACCACGATGCCCTCAACAGGTCCCTCCTCCGTAATCTGCCGCTTGATTTCATTGAAACTATCCTCGGGTGAGTATGTACCCACGGCCACGGCGAAGGATTTGAAAAGATCGGAACGCGCTATCCCCACTCGTTTACTACCTACATCTATACCGAGATACCGGCCCAGAGCAGCAGCCATTACTCTTCGTCGCTGTCAAGCTCTTTAAGAGGAGTTCTGAGAAATTTCTTAAGCCGTTTGCTCGGTTTAAAGTGTGTTTTCCGATGGGCAGGTACAAAAATCTCTTCGTTTGTTTTTGGATTTCGGGCTTTAGGTTTTGCTTTGGTTTTTTTGACCTCAAACACGCCAAAATCGCGCAGTTCAATTCTGCACGTGGGGTCTGCATCCATCATTTTTCCACGGAGGGCGCCAATAACCGAATCGACCCATGGCTCAGCCTTATTTAGCGGCACGTCCATCTCATCAGCAACCGCTCGTACGATATCTCGTTTTGTGTATGTCACCATCTTAATTGATTGTTTTTTAAACAGTTAATCTAAGAACGTAATCACAATAACGTAACTACATCAAAGGTAAAAAATTATTCATTATTTTTGATTCCTGATGCAATTTCCTCGATTCAAACGAGCTATTCGTATCGTAAAACGGTTTTCACTCCTTCAACCCGCTCCAGGCGCTGTATAACACGTTCAAGATGGTCAAGATCTTTAATATAGACGGCAAGGATTCCCTCAAACATCCCCCCTTCACTGCTTACGTTTATGCTTTTCATATTGGTTTGAAGAGATTTTGAGAGCACTTCGGTTAGGTCATTGACCAGTCCAACTCGATCTTCCCCAATAACTTTTACGCCTCCGAGGAACTCGCTCTCAATATTATTTGACCAGGAGACGTCCAAAATACGCTCGCCGTCTGTGTTCATCAGGTGATGTGCATTTTTGCAGTTGGACCGGTGAATTTTCACATCCCCGTTCCGGCTGATAAATCCAATGACGTTATCTCCGGGAATTGGATTGCAGCAGTTTGCATATGAATATTTAACATCACTGAGCTCCCCCTCCACCAATAGCGCTTTATCTTCGCCTACGGATCGAGCTGTTGATATGTACTCTTCCTGAATCTTATCCTCAGATACCGAATCTTCACTCTCGGGCTGATCTTTATCAATCCGGCCTTTACTTTTATACTCTTTTACTTTTTCAAACGGCTTATTTACGTCAAACGCCCCCTTTCCAATTTCGTAAAACATATCCTGGGTGGCATCAAACCCAAAAACCTTGGCCACTTTCGTCAGCTCCTGGTCGGTGATTTCAACCTTTCCTTTTTTCGCCCGTTTCTCCCAGATCTCCCTGCCTTCGTTGGCTACTTTTCGCTCCTTCTGCTTTATAAACTGACGAAGCCGGGCTCTCGCCTTGTGGGTTACCACATCGTCCATCCAGTCCGGATTCAGGTTGATTTTATTGCCGGTGATGATCTCAACCTGGTCACCGATTTTCAGCTTCTGCCGCAGTGGAACCATTTTACCATTCACCTTGGAAGCGATGGCCCGTTCGCCGATTTCGCTGTGAATTTCGAACGCAAAATCAATACATGAGGCTCCCTCGGGCAGCGTTTTCAAGTCTCCTTCGGGCGTAAAAACATAGATTTCATCCTGGTAGAGATTCAGCTGAAAATCCTTCACAAACTCCGTGGCCGCATCGGGCCGTGGCGTATCGAGTACATCACGGACCCACGTCACAAATTTATCCAGTTCACGGCTGCCGCTCTCTTTGCCCTCCTTGTACTTCCAGTGTGCCGCCAGTCCGTGTTCAGCGATGTCATCCATCTTCCGAGTACGGATCTGCACCTCCACTTTACGCCCTTTTTTGGTAATAACCGTGGTGTGAAGCGACTGGTATCCATTGGCTTTGGGAACAGATATAAAATCACGAAACCGTTTGGGTATAGGGGTATACCAGTCGGTTATGATGGAGTAGACGCGCCAGCAGTCCTCTTTTGAGTGTGGATCTTCAAGAATAATGCGGATAGCAAAAAGATCGTAAATTTCCTCAAACGGTTTCTGCTGCTTCTGCATCTTCCGGTAAATCGAGTAGATATGCTTGGGCCGCCCTTTAATCTCAAAATTGAAATTATGATTCGATAGCTCCTCCTCTATCGGGTTCATAAACTCCTCAATAAAGGACTCCCGAGCCTCTTTCTTCTCCTTTAATTTTCGGGCAATGAACTTATACGAATTGGGATCTATGACTTTAAAGCAGAGATCTTCAAATTCATTTTTAATTTTAAAGAGTCCGAACCGGTGAGCCAGCGGCGCGTACAGCTCCATCGTTTCCGTAGCCTTCTTAAACTGCTTTTGCCGCGGCAGATGCCCGATCGTTCGCATATTGTGGAGCCGGTCAGCAAACTTAATCAAGACCACCCGAATATCTTCTGCCATGGACAGAAGAAGTTTCATAAATGTTTCGGCCTGTTTTGAATCCCTGTTTTCAAAAACACCCGTAATCTTCGTAACGCCATCAATGAGATGAGCTACCACATCACCAAAATTAGCCCGGATATCGTCGAGGGTGATAGACGTATCCTCAACCGTGTCGTGCAGAAGTGCAGCTGCTACCGATTCATCATCAATTGTAAATTCCGCGGCCATAATTTTTGCCACCTCCACCGGGTGAAGATAGTATGGCTCGCCTGAAGCTCGCTTTATATCCTTATGCGAATGGTAGCAAAGTTTAAATGCTCTTGTAATTAAATCATCATCTGTTTCATCCAGGTGGCTATGACAAAGCTTTAAAAGTTCATGAAGCGTACTTTTCTCGAGCTTGCCAAGATCAAGCTTATCAATTACACCGGCAATATTGGTATCAACATCTGCCATATCTGTTTACTGGAAACCGTTTCGTACGGGTTGCGTTAATCAACTATCGTCGTACATACATAACTGATGAACGGCGCATTCATTATTCCAATGCCTGCCTGCAGCACATACGATTAGAATGTAACGAAATAAAAAAAGGTGACCAATACCATTGATCACCCATGGATAATATTCATTTCTGAGCTTAGAAACGCAAGGAAATTCCCAGCGCAAGTCTGCTGACATCATCAATGCCGATATCATCCCGGCCCGATACTTTTGTAAACCTGTACTCAATGAATGGCTCTATCACAGGAATAAATTTGACCTTTGCTCCTACAAACGCATTCCAGTAGAAATCAGATTCATCAAACGGCTGCTCAACATCAAGCTCTGCACCGTTAATTTCATCAATGTCACCGCTTGTCTCGAGCGTTGAGTTATCCTGACCAATACCGAATCCGACGTATGGCGAAACCAGGCCAACCGATACTCCACCTGTTGCTGCAAGTCCATAATCGTAGTTTTCAAAATCCTGCTCAATCGTAATTCCATTTGAAACGGAGTTCGATTCATTGAAATAGCTAAAATGTGCCCGCAGGCCAAGATCAACAACCGGGAGAGAATTAAACAGGGATCGCTCAATACGGAGTCCGAATCCATTTGTGGGATCTTCATCACGCATTTCGTACGAGGCACCAAGCGACCACTGGGCCGAGGCGGTTTCGGGTAGTGTAAAAGGCAGTAATAGTAATCCGTATATTAAGATAACCAGTAATCGCTTTATCATAATAAAATATTTGTTTGTTGATTGAATTAAAATAAAAAAAATGGCTCCATTGGGTCTTATCCGAAATCATTTATTTAGTTTCGTGAAATCCCGGATTTTATCAATGCTCTGATCCATTACAAATTTCGGGATGGGTGCAAACGTTGCATATAAAGGCAAGGTTGCCACACCGAGCGCACCTGCGTTCAATCCCGCTGTTGATTTTCGAATCTCGGGTCCTGATGCTTTTCCTTCAATCCTTAAGCCAGGCAAAGTTTCTGAGATTATTCCTAAAATCTTTGTCAGAATCATTTCCGGCAGACGGCCACCTATAAATACCACCTCAGGATCAAGCAGATATTCAATGGATAAAAGTGAAGGAATTAGTTTTTCCGCTGCAAGATCAAACCATTCAACGACTGTGCTGTTACCAGCCTCATAGAGATTTTGTAAATCATTGAGTGTTTGAATTTGAGCCCCTTCCTTTTCAAGTTTTTCATAGAGAAGCGCCACATTAAAATATTCGCCTAAATGAGGCTTAAAATCAGACTGTTTCTCAGTACCATTAACCAGGATGGGAAGGTAGCCAAGCTCTCCGGCATTTCCTGTTGTACCGGAATGCAGCTGGCCATTTATGAACAGCCCTCCTCCGAGCCCTGCGCCAATGTAAATATAAAAAAAGTTATTAATATGCTTGCCGGCTCCATACCAGCGCTCTCCAATTGCTGCTGCAGAAGCATTATTTTCCAAGTAAACCGGCAAGCCCAGCCGTTCCTCCAAAATTTTTACAACAGGAACATTATCCCACCCTGGAATAAATTGTGGATTTACAACATTTTTGAGGACACTTCCTTCGCTAACCACCATCGGGCCGGGCAACCCAACCCCGATGCCCCAAATTTTATCCCTGGGCTCTCCTTCAAGCATGATCAACTCATTGGTTATCTCCTCCATCAGGTCCATAGCCTCATCTGATTTTGGAAATTTAAGGCTTTTTGAAATCCGCTGGCGCATATTACCATCCAGATCAATCAGTACAGCGGTTAGGTGATCTTTATCGAGATCAAGACCGATTGAAAAAGCTGCATCCTTATTCAGTTTCAGTAGTATTGAAGGGGCTCCCCTACCCTCCTGAACGCGATCACCTTCCACTATCAAATTCCCCTTCATCAGTTTTTTTGTGATGTTAGTCACCGTCTGGGCCGTTAATCTTGTTTTTTTTGCAACCTCTCCTCTACTTACAGGGCCGTAGAGCCGAATTGCCTCAATGACAATCCTGATATTAAATGAGTTGGCGTATTGTAAATTCGTTCCCTGTAGCATAATCTTTTCCGTCCTAATTGAAGTCACTTCCCTGGTAAATACACTTAATTTGACATGCAGATAATTCATTCAATTTCAACTATCGGCCGTCTGCTCTATCCCTCATTTCAAAAGTTCGATCGTTTGGCATGATCTATTCTTCATTTAATCTACCAAAATAACATTACCCACGTAGTTTTGTGTTTTTAGAAAAATATCGAATCCCTACTCCAAAGAGAAGGCATTTTTCCGCTCTAAGAGACAATATGTTTACTTCACAAATTGTAAGTTCCCAAAATACGGTATCTGACGTCCAAAGAAGAGCCAAATAAAATATTCAATCAATTTGATTTATATTATAATAACATACACTATTTTTTTAATCATCACACACAATTGATTACCGCACAAATCGAATAGAATCAAAACAGGAGTGTTCATCAAAAAGCACATTTGTCACTCATTCTATGAAACAAATTATAGTTCTACTTGCCTTCTTTCTCCATTCCTCATGCGCAACGAAATAGAGTGATCAACGAACCACAAGCTTAGCGATTGTATTGTATAGAGCGTACTCCTTCAAACCGATCTACTTTTCAGCATCCTCGATTCTATCCGCCACAAAAACGTAATCTTCTGCCATCAGGATTATCTTGCCTTCGGATACAATATGCAAATATACCCGGCAGACCCGATCTGCTTGAAACCGCCGGCTCCTACCCTGCCGTCTATGAATGGGAACTCGGCGACCTGGAATTTCACAAGAAGGAAAACCTCTATGGTGTAAACTTCGAAAACATGAACCTGTGATTAAATACGGGTACCAGTGAGGCAGCGTCACCACCATCGGCTCGCACCTAAACAACCCGGCCACCGGCGGCAACGCCTGGGATACGGAGGGAACGCTGTACCGACCATGTTGCCTGGCGGCGAAATTCATAAGAAATTCCACAAATGACTGAATTATTTCGCCAAGTTCGGCTCTAATTACCTCGTCATGCCCGAACCTGAAAATCACAGATTATACCCATCCTGCTCCGCCCATACCACGAAATGACCGAAAACTGGTTCTGGTGGAAAAGCGCCTACGCCACGCCGGTAGAATATATTGACCTTTGTAGATTTATCGTGGATTACCTCCGTGATGAAAAAAGCTTAAACAATCTGCTCTACAGCTATTCACCTGATGTATTCGATTCCAAAGAGACCTACCTCGAGGCTATCCCGGCGATGAGTATATGGATATTATGGGGTATGACGATTACCACAGTGTCCAGACAGCTGGCACCCGGAAGGATTTCGTGAACCGGCTGGAAATGCTGGTTGAGATGACCGAAGAGTACAGCAAGATTCCCACAATGACCGAAACCGGCTATGAAGCGATCCCGGACAGCACCTGGTGAACTGATTTGCTACTGGCCGTAATCAACGCGAACGACACCACGCGCCGAATTGCCTACGTGCTTGTCTGGCGAAACGCCAACCACAAGAACGACCGGCCCTACCTCTATTATGCCCTGTATGACTCCAGCCAGGGGACGAAAATTTTATGCGAATTCCTCGATCACGAGTTCATATTGTTTGAAGATGATTTGCCGGAGCTATATTTGAGGTAAAACAGGACCTGAAATTGCACGAACCCGGGTTTTTGAGTGAGCTCCTGGCAACATCGAGGTTTATAGCCTTGAATCTTTTCTCTGTTCTTCCAAGTGGAAAGGCAAAAGTGAGAAGTGAAAAGACTGAAGATTTATCCAAAATCTGACTGGAAGATCGTCATCGTTGGTATAATGATGCGTGGGGTGTTCCGGACACTGGTGTCAAATAACAAAACCAGACACAAAATCTTTGTTTTGATATATAGAAGAACTTGTGCTTATCCGGTATGGGAAGCCTCTGGCAGAAATCCGGCCATACAGGAAAAAAGAGTCGGATATGCAATCATGGAAATAACCCTTCACACCTGTTGAAATGATAGGGTGCGAACTGTCATCTGCTATTGTAGATGAGCGAAAAAATGGCGCATGGACGTTTTTATAGACTCATCAGCCATCGCCAAACGGTATATCATGGAAAGGGGGACTGAGGACAATGTTTATTGCTTGATTGTTTTGTAAAATTTACTAAGTATCTATCCATGAAAGATAACTTCTCCGAGCAATCCAATCTTTACAAAGCCTTCAGGCCAACGTACCCGAATGCGCTGTATGATTTTATTCTGGAACTGGTTCCAGAAAAGAACTGTGCCTGGGATTGCGGAACGGGAAATGGCCAGGTAGCGACGGAGCTGGCCAAACAGTTTAAACAAGTCCACGCCACCGATATCAGCCGGCGGCAGCTTGAGCAGGCGCCGAACCATCCAACTATCGAATACTCCATTCAGAAAGCCGAAGAACCGGCTTTTCCTGATGATACGTTTAACCTGATCACTGTTGCGCAGGCTATTCACTGGTTTGATTTAGATCAATTCTATAAAGAGGTGTACAGAACCATAAAAAAAGGAGGCGTTTTTGCCGTGATTGGCTACGGACTCGCAGAGACGTTCCCTGAAGCCGACCACATCATCTCCCGGCTGTTCCACGACATTACGGGCCCATACTGGGATGAAGAGCGGCGATACCTGGATGAAAAATATGAAACCCTGCCATTTCCCTTCCGGAACATTGAAAGCCAGGAGTTCAGCATTGTATATGAATGGGATTTCGAGTATTTGGTCGGATACCTCAGAACATGGTCGGCCGTAATTCATTACAAAAACCAAACCGGCCACTCTCCCCTGGAATTGATTCATGATGAATTAAAATCGTGCTGGAATAACAAAATTCGCCCTGTGCACTTTCCGATTTTTACCCGCATTGCACGGGTTGATGCATAACCGCGGAAAATCCTCCAAGGGTTGAGAACACTTGGAGGGTTCTATAATTCGTCGGGAGAAAAAAAGCAATCGTTTGACGAGATAGTCACCGCCCAAAATCATCTTCCACACGCACGATATCCTCTTCATCGGACGGATTTTCCGGATCGGTATGTTTCCATATTTCGGCCAGCACACCCCACTGATCCAGGCCCACGAGTCTGTGGCGTTCGCCCTGGTGCAGGCTGACCGACTCGCCCAGTTCAAGCATTTTAACAGGTGTTTGCTTGTCGGTATCACTGACCACAACCCCGGCCTTTCCGCCAATCACACGCCAGATCTCCGCCCGCCGGTGGTGATACTGCCACGACAACCGTTTACCGGGCGCCACCAGCAGGATCTTTGGACTCAGTTTATCAAACCCTATAAAATCCTTCACACTTTGATTGGGAAAAAACGTAGAAATAAACTGCTCGGCCTGTCCTTCATCAATCACCAAAAATCCGCCCCATGGGCGATCAGTGTCTTTATCGATAATTGTAAAACCTTCATCGTTGATGTACTGCTCAACGGTTTGGAAAACTTTTTTTTCGGTTAGGTCTTTCGGAATTGAGATCATTGGGTTTAGTTTTTGGTAGATAAGTGAATAAGATGATTTGTGAAATTGATGATTAGTAGAGTGTGAATTTAGCTCATTTAGCCGGACGATTTCCAATATTTCGTTAACTTATTCTCAATTAACTCCTTTCCTCTCGGGTGGAGACCGCCTCCGAAGCTTCTGCCGAAGGCAGGACAGCGACGAGGCAGAGGTGGGTTACTTGATCTAAGGCAATGCTGAATGCCGCGGGACCCACCCCTGCGAAATCAATTAACGCGATTGCCGTTATATTCTCCGGTTGAGGGGAGAATTATAAATCCCAAATCGGAAACCGGAAATCTCACAAATTGTTACACCTCAAAATCACTTAATCAGCGACATCATTCGAACTTGCTCCTGCTGGTTTGCCGTAAGCTTGTAGATGTAACTACCGCTGGCCAAATTGGATGCATAAAACTCCGTCTGATACGAACCGGCAGCTTGAGTGCGATCTACCAACAACGCTACACGACGGCCGGTGATGTCGAACACCTTCAGGTGCACATCACCCTGAACCGGTAATTGATACTCAATAACCGTCATCGGGTTAAACGGATTGGGATAATTTTGCGCCAGTTCAAACACTGCCGGCTGATCTGTTTTCAGTTCGCTGCTTGTCTCCACAATACCTGATCGAATGTAATCAAGGGCACCGGCCACATACATCAGCGGCGCATTCCAGTTGATGGTCACTTCATTTGTAGAGTAGCTGCACCAGTCATCCAGGTACGATTTTGCCGGCTGATCTGACGGGTAGCTACACCCATCCTGCTGGCCGTCGTGAGGTCCGCCTATCATCATGCCCGGCACTGGATCATCCACATTATCAGCGGCCGATTGCCGGTGGTGAGGATCGATCGGCGGTTTGCTCCCAAACCCGGTCACAAAGGAATACCCTGTGGCATTGCGGCCCAGCACATAATCGAGGTTCGATTGAGCACCATCAAGGTAAGATTCATTCATGGTGAGCTTGTATGCCTGGAGCATCAGCACCGACTGGTTCAGCGCAAGCGAATTGCTTCCCCAGATAAAATGCCACGACTCCTGACCCATACTCACGCCGTAAGCCGACTCCGCTACCTCATCAATAAACTGTTCAGCCTGGTACAGAATTCGTCCTTCTATCAGCGCCGGGTCTGCTGCTGACGTTAGGTTATCTTTGTGATGGGCTAGTGAGATCCACGCTAACGGACGAACACCTTGCCAGCCCGGAATACCAACGTACGATTCATCCTGGTTGAATTCCTCCCAATACAAATCATTGCCGGTAGTGATATAGAGCTCGGCCGCTGCCCAATCAAATTCATCTGATAAATTACTATCCCCATATTCGCCCGTGTTAATATCCCCCGGCTGCTGATAGGTTACGTCCGGATTGTCCTGAGCCCACTGCCAGGCATCTTCCGCATGTTCAAGTGCCTGTGCTGCAAAACCGGGATCAATCTTCTCATAAACACGGGAGGCTACCGCCATTACCGCAGTAAAGTTAAGAGTGGCTGCCGTTGACTTCATCACCACATATCGAAAAGCCGTAGCTTCGTGCGGCATTACCATGCCGGAAAAGTTTTTGGTTGTGAGTTTATGATACACACCGCCGTCATTGGGATCTTGCATCGTGGCCATCCAGTCAAGGTTCCATCGAACCTCATCCAGCAGGTCGGTTGTGTTATTTTCCGATTCCGGGATGTTGAGGTCTATCGCATCAAAATAGTCCGGGAAATGTTCGTAAGCAGTCATCAGCGTGTAGGTACTGATTCCGGAATTCACAATATACTTGTTGAAATCACCTGCATCATACCATCCTTTTTGTGATGATATGATCGTTCCTTCTGGGCGCTCTTCAGTTGCAGCCGATTCATGAATCCGAACCTCATCATCAGGGTGACCCATCGGGCGTGCCCACGGACCCGCATACTCTTCTTCCAGTTCCATGGATTCCCGGTTAAAGTAGTAGTATTTCATGGCCGATGCAGCCAGTTCCCCATGCACCTTTTCGGCAATTCGAAAAGGGTGCGACTCCCCGATTCCGTCCACTGAAAGCCGGTATATTCCCGGCTCCGAAAACTCACTAAAATTACCCAGAACCACATTCTCCGCCGAGTATGGCCATATATCCGCGGTGTTCGATTCACCGGTATACACCACCGAACCTGATTCATCAGCCATGAGGGTGAACGTAACCGGTTCATCAGACAGAATAACCGCCACTTTTTCGCCTTGCGGATAGAAGCCAATTTGATTTAACCGGATGTTTTCCTGGGCGTGAATCGGGTTCCATAAGATGAAGCTTAGAATAAAACATAGTATCATTCTTTTTTTCATAGTGAAGAATTTAGTGGTTTGAATATTGGTGCTCGTGCAAGGATCGTCGCAAATCCTTTATTGCATCAGCGAATCGAATTCCGAGATCAATATAGGTCTGACTGTCGTAGTGCCAGGCGTCGATAAATCCGTGATTTTCCGGTGCTTTGACCAAGGCAGCATGTTTGTCCTGTTCCACAAACTGTCGCTGTGCTGATTTCACTACATCACCAAATGGGTACGTCTGTTTGCGTTTGCCACGGCCCATCATAGAATCTGAAATCTGCCCGACCGCTATCGGCAGCACTGAATATCCAACCTCTTTACGGATACTGTTTAGCACTTTAGACAGATTTTCACCATACGCCTCAGCTATTGTGCGTGTCTGGGACGCATCACTTTCACCCTGGTGCCAGGCAATACCGGCAGGCTCTGTCCGGCCAAACTTTTTTTCTGCCGTTTCCAACGCACGGTGGAGATGATACTGAAAATAAGTCCACTGATTGATACCATTTCCATGGTGATAGTTCGGGTCCCAGCAACCCCATCCCGTCGTCACATCCGGGTGGATAGACGATCCGCCCTTGGCATATTTATAAATTAAAATCTTCTCTTCTGGCTTCTTTTCCAGTAATTTTGACGTAAAAGATAGTTCCGGACCAAACCTTTCGGAGTAGTAATTTCGACTACCATCAGTACGAAAACCTGCCCCATGACCTGGCCGTAACCTCTCCCAAAATCCCCTATCATCCACCGGCTGCTGGTCATCCCGCCGGTTGGGATTATAGATCCATGCGTTTTCGAAAACTCTATTCAGGTAAGGCGGCAAATCTTCCACGCTTCCTTCACCATCCATATTAGACTGGCCGGCCAGAATATAGAGATTCAAACACGGTTGAGTGACTTCATATTTTTTCATATTAGTAATGTGTCAACGGTAAGTTGTCGCATGCAAGTCTTCGGATGAATCAACAATGAGTGACATTTTAATACATCATAACTTGATTTACCAAAAAAGAATCAGATAAAATAATAGACTTTTCATGGTATGGGAAAGTGGTTATCGATTGGCTTTTTTAAAAACTGACATCCCGGCAGCGTCCTGGTCAGATCCCCAAACAGGTCGCCACCACAAAACGGACGGCTTGGTATTTTCCGGTCTGTCGTGATCCATCCATCCAAAATTGAGACGGATTGAATCCCAATCTTTACCCTGGATGTCTTCAATCACTGAAATAGGTATAGATACTTCGAGCTGCTGTTCACCCGTTGCCCGGCTCGAACTCATGGCCGCATCAACCGTCATATTTTCGCTGTTGACCCGAATGTTTGGAGAATCTACAGAGGCTGCCTGTGCTATATCCACTTGGTAATGATAGGTACCCGGTACGGGTTCAAATCCAAATAAACGACTGGGATAGACTGTTTTCCGATTCTCTTCTGCAAATGGATTGAGTCGAATAAAAAATTTATCCTGCCGGTCCCCTGTCTCACTTCCAATAATTAGTTTATCATCCATTGATCTCATTGCCACGTAAAGATGGGTGTCATCGTACATTGTGGCAAATGAGAAGGATCCGTCCTGCTCCCCTCTCCAGTCCCAGTCTTCATGCATGAACACGGGGTTTGTTATCTGAGTAAACATTGTTTCATCCCACTCGTCCAGGCTGGCATCAACAGAGACCTCCCTATTTGTGAATTGAAGAGGGTGAGGATAATCAAATAAAAGTCTTTGTGACGATGGAAGAGACAGATCCTTCTCAGGCAACTGCTGATAGGTTCCGTGTAGTGTAATATTAACCTCGTGCTCATTAAGGTCGTTTATTCCGGTGTCTTCATTCCAGCTCACCTCCAGCATTATGGATGTATCTGTAAGCGCAGGAATACTCATGTTTACTTCAGACGCGCTAAAAGTGAGCAGTGAATCTGATAACTCACCCGTTACACGCATCGGTTTGTCAACGGGATTTGAAAATAGAACAGGAATCTGAGCCGTATTCACATCTGATGATTCAATGATAACGGGATTTACCTTAAACCACCCTCCAATTCGAAGAGCCTGAACCATTGGCTTGTTTTCCACAGTAACGATTTCTTTGTCATATATATAATCAAATTCAATATGAGCCACCGTCGGTCCCTCTTCTTTCATCGTGACCCAAGTGATATGATCGAACTCGCCAAATTCAAAACCCCTCATATAGCTTCCGCCTCCGGTTGTTGCAAGTATATAGTGCTCCATCCCATTTCTTTCACGGTACTCGTAATGGTGATGATGGCCTGAAAACACGGTATAATTTCGGCTTGCCAATGCATCCTCAATCTTTTCGTACCCGGCCTGATCTCCGTATGACCAGATGGGACGATGCATAAAAATCAGGGTCCATCTTACGTCTTTATGTGTTTCGAGCTGACGGTTAATGTATTCAATTTGATCCTCACCAAGCCCTCCGCCCTTTCGGTCCTCGGTATGAAGACTTACAAAAAGAACATCTTTATAGGTGAACGTGTAAAAAGGAGATCCGTGGCGCTTTTCCCACACATCTCTTAGCAAATCATTACTGATATCATGATTGCCCGGCACATAATAAAACGGCATATCAAGGTTATTTACAATCGCATCAAACTCGTCCCATTGTCTGTTCCAAACCTCGGGGTCAGTTGTATAGCCATCTATTAAATCTCCCACGGATAGCACAAATTCAGGCTGCATTAGGTTTACCTTTTCAGCCGCGCGTGTAAATATTCCGGGTCTCATTCCGCCTGTACGGTCGCCCATAACTGCAAATCGGAAGGTTGTTTCTTCATTATTACATGATGTATCAGAAACAGATACAACTTGCCCAGAGCTCTTGACCGGCATCGCCATAAAAAACCCAAGGATCACTGGGAACCATATTACTGTAGATATTCTCAATTTTATTTTCATATGGAACAGCGTTTATCGTTGAATATTATCAAATGAGTGCTGCAGAAGATTCCGTGTTAAATTGACGCCCTCCTCTTCCGTGAAATAGTTGCCTTCATATTCCACGCTCACGTAACCGGTGAAATTACTTTTGGCTATAATATTTGCCATACGTTCGAAATCGATAGTCGTCTCATATCCCTGGTCATCAAAGTGATGCGCTTTGGCACTTACCGAATAGGTTAAAGGCATGAGCATTTCAAAACCATGATACCGGTTATATCTTTGCCCGCTTCCCCATATTACATCCTCCGACCATTCAAAATTATCGAAGTCGTTCATCACTCCAAGGGTTGGATGACCGGTCTCCTCGATCGTTTCCAGAAGCCACTTGGGATGAGAAGACAGACCCCCATGGTTTTCAATCAGGATCTGAATATCCATTGTGTCTGCATAGTCACAAACGGCTTTAAGCCCTTCTGCAGCCTGCATCTTCTGATCATTCCAGTTCCCCTCTGCGTGAGCATTCACCCGAATATAGTTACAACCGAGAAAAGCTCCGGCCTCTACCCACTTTTTATGATTTTTGATTGCTTCTTTCCGTTTACCGGGATCAGAATCACCCAAAAAACCCTCTTCATCAATCATCAGCAAAAGGCTTTTAATACCATGATCCTCACAGCGTTGCTTAAGCATACTCAAATACTCCTGTTTCCGGGCCTTGTCAAAGAAAAATGTATTCACATACTCAACCGTGTTATATCCCATGGATCGTGCTTTTTCAGGAAAATCCAGTGGATGAAGCGGACCGGCCAGGTTTTGATCAGGATTTCTATAGAGCGCTTTTTTCCATGACTCGTAATCTTCCTTTGAGTTTCCGAACTGCATTCGGTGCAGTGCCCATTGAGAGAGTGAATATTTTGGAGTGTACACAGCTTTTTTATTCACTTTCGATAAAGCGGATGGAACCAAACTTGTAACAGCCCCAAGTGAAGTCATTGTTATAAACTCCTTCCTGTTTAAATTTTTCATTTTGAACCTTCTCTATTTTTCAATTTCTAATGAAGACCTATTTTGTGAACACATTTGGCTTTTAATTTTAAACTCAAAAGCTGAAATGGAAATAGGTTAGGGTGAAAAGTGACTATGATTGGCGAGGTACAATCTTAAAGAAACAACTAAAGAGGGCTCCATTGTTTAATAGTACGGCTTAATTAATCCCATATCTTTATACGTATGAGAATGGCCAACAGGAAATTTTTTTATTCGAATTCAACTGGATCAGCATACATGTCCGGCAGGTCATCCTCAAAGTAGACAAACGGATGATTTCGGAACTCCACGAAATTCTCTGCGCTTGCCTGTCCGGGAAACGGGGCGTAGTAATGATCCCGGTTTTCCCGCTCAAAGTTGGCATTCCTCCAGACCTGGAAGTAACTTATTTTCCTTGTGTTTTCATTTGTCAAAAATGCTTCCAGCATCACATCGGTCCACCACGTGCTGTCGGGAATGGCTTCCAGGCCGGTTTCAGTCAATGCGGCCACTTTGTTTTTAGATTCAGCAATTTCCACCGTGTACGCCAGGCTTTGCTTAAGCTCTTCGATCTGCTGTTCTGGTGGTGTTTCATTTGCCGGGTGGCCCAGATCCCAGTAGTTATCAAACCCGATAATATCCACATATTCATCCCCGGGATATCCGTACATGTAATCTTCCTTAAAATTATCGATATCCATCCGGCTGCGATCAGGCGAAAACGCATATATAAGATTATGAACACCCTTTTCATCCCTGAGATACTCCACGGTGAATTTCCATAGTGTTATATAATCCTCTTCTGAGGCAATTCCTTTGCCCCACCAAAACCAGTCGCCGTTGTGTTCATGGTATGGGCGAAAGATTACGGGAACCTCATTAATTCGGTTAAAGAATTCGGCAACCCTGTCCAGGATTTCTTTATATTTTTCATGGTGTTCACCGCCGGGAATAATAGAGTGAACGGCAGCGGTTGTATCGTAAAAGGATTCATCCGTTACCGGGTTCGACATGTGCCACGCGTAGGTGATGATTCCGCCCCGCTCAAAGCCTTCCCGGACCCAATTTGCAGACTGTTCCATCCGCTCCTGAATTTCTTCTTCTGAAGATCCTGCCCAAAGAAAATCCGCGATATCCCATCCGTAGACGGCGGGGAATGACCCCGATACATCTTTCACATCCGAGCGGGATTCACCCTCTTCGAGTTCTTCGCTTACCCATCTGTAGCCGTAAGAAAGTGTAGCCTGGTGGCCAAACATTACTCCTTCTCCCGAAAAATCGTGTAAATTTCTGTAGAGATTTTCGGTTACCGTTGTGGCATCCGAATCAATCAGGGTCAGATCCTTATCCGCTTCAGGGGCTGATGAGCAGCCTGTAAAAATGATGATTCCCGTGAATAAAATGAAGATATATTTTGAAAGTTGTGTGAGCATGGGTGATAGAAGTTTACTGGTGATTTTTTAAGTTGACGCTTTATTCTGCAGATTTAAGCTCGTCAGAATTTGAGCTGAGTTTCAGGTATGATTCATGTTCGAGTTGTCCTTTTTCGAACCGCTCAGCAGTGATCAGACAAACCCGTGAATTATGATAGGGACATTTCCAGGGTCCCACTTTATCTTCCTCGCGATATGGCTTTCCCTGGGTATCTACCCTGAAATACCATTCACCATTATTAGAATCCTTTACCACATCCTTTATAAACTGCCAGATCAAGACAGATTTTTCCAGGAAAATAGAATCCCCGGTAGATTCAAACGCATATAAAAAGCCCGCAATGGTTTCAGCCTGTGCCCACCAGTGGAAATCCTTATCCAGCGGTTTACCGTTTTTTCCGGTGTTGAACACACCATTTGTTTGCAGGTCTATCGCTTCATTCAATGTGGTGTAGGAAACTTTTTCAGCCGTTTTTTCAGCCCGGAATTTCAATTCTGAGTCATTCAGGGCCTCAGATGCATCAATCAACAGCCACGCCGCTTCTATATCATGCCCGTAGGAATAACATTCGGATCGTCTGTTCCATCCACGGTCAAAGAAGGTGTCAAAATGACCTGTTTTTTCATTATAGATTTTCGTTAATATCAGATCTATAACATCTTCAAGCCGGCTTGCGAGATCGGTGCGAGATTCTACCCTGTAAAGATTGGCGTATGCTTCCATAATATGGAGGTGGGTGTTCATGCTGCGCTCTTCATTAGCATCACCGTCACTCAGCCGAACATCATCAAGCAGGATCCAGTTGCGCGAAAAAGCCTCGAAATAACCACCGTGTGTAAGATCGGCAGTGTGAGATTCCAGTAAATCAAACGTCTCAAATGCCCGTTTCAAAGATATTTCTGACCCTGTGGCCCGCCCATATTCGCTGTATCCATAGATTGCAAATGCCTGGGCATATACATGTTTTTTATCATTAGACACTTTGCCTTTATGATCAACAGACCAGAAAAACCCTCCGTGGGTGGTGTCCCAAAAATGTGCTTCCATATAGCTAAACGCCCGATGGGCTTGCTGCAGATATTCATCCTTTCCAAACACGCGATAGGCCGCTGAAAATGTCCATAACAAACGGGCATTTAGAATAACTGATTTTTCGGCTTTTGATTTCCGTTTTTCCATGCCGGTAATCTGCCCAATATATCCACCGTTTTCTTCGTCCGAAACTTTTTTCATCCAGTATGGAAGAATCTCTTTCTGAAGTTCTTCCGTCAATTCCCGGCCCAGCAGTTGTAAATGATCCCTTTCACTTGTCCCGGATGTCATTTGTTCTCCGATCGGTTTTTATTAATAAGGTCTATCCGGGTTTGTACCGAGGCGGCTGAACAAAGTTCGTCTTTCGGGGTATTCAGACAATAATCCACAAGCCGATCTATTGTCGTTGTGGCCACATGGCAACGGGTATCGGAGGAGGCGTAATAGATAAATACACGTCCGTCATCATCAGGAATCCACCCGCATGAAAACAGTACGTTCGATACATCCCCAACCCGTTCCCCACCTTCAGGGGCCATAAAATACCCGCCGGGCTGATGGATTACTTTCCATGGTTTGTCCGGATCTGTCACAAACATGTAAAGCACATAACGCAGACCTGCCGCTGTGTTTCGTACACCATGTGCCAGATGGAGCCATCCTTTGTCTGTTTTAATAGGAGGCGGACCCTGGCCATTTTTCACCTCTTTTATGGTGTGATATTCACGTGTCTCAATCACTTCCTCTTTTTCAGCAATCGGATGTTCAATATCATCCACCAGTGCCCATCCGATACCACCACCTGAGCCTGCACTGATAAACCCGTCCTGGGGACGCGTATAAAACCCATATTTTCCGTCCACAAATTCAGGGTGAAGCACCACATTTCGCTGCTGGGGTGAAGGAGACTCAAAATCAGGCATACGTTCCCAGGTCTTCAAATCTTTGGTTCTCGCAATTCCCGCCTGCGCTTCAGCCGCCGATGTGTCATGTTTCGGAGCTTCAGGATCTTTGCGTTCGGTGCAAAACACACCGTAGATCCACCCATCTTCGTGCTGGGTGAGCCGCATATCATACACATTTATATCGGGTCGATCCCTTTCCGGCATTATCAGTGGTTTGTCCCAGAACCTGAAATGTTCAATTCCATTCTCACTTTCAGCTATGGCAAAGAAGGACTTCCGGTCGTATCCCTCTACTCGTGCCACTATCAGGTATTTCCCGTTCCATTTGATGGCGCCCGGATTGAACACGGCGTTAATTCCCTGCCGCTCCATCAGGTAAGGATTATTCTTTTTATTGAGGTCATATCTCCAGTGCAGTGGGATGTGCCCGGCGGTTAGCACCGGGTGAGTATACCGGCTGTAGAGGCCATTGTAATTTGTAACAGGTTTGTTAGCTTGTGAAAGAAATTCTTCTTGATCTTTCATCAGCTGATTAATCCTGTCCTCAAAACTATTCTGATTCATTTCTTTATTCATTTTCAATTTTTTGCCGATTCACCTGCTGCGGTGAAAATTTCTGTTCCTTCAATTTTAAGATCAGTATCAATCAGGCTGTCCGCATTTTTTGCATGATCATCCGGGTAATCTTTCAAATTGTCGTACCAGTTTGTTTTCAAAAATGCCATGGATACCAGCACCACCGCAACACATATCGCCAGGTAGGTATATTCCTGGATTACCAGGAAGATGCCGGTTGCCGTCAGTGCGGTTTGCCAGATAATCCCGACCACTACGTTCACCATATCTCGTTTAAAATTGGCATTAGGCTCGATTCCGCTGTATTCAGCCGAAACTTTATCATGGATGGGCCCCCAAAATCCCCAGGGACGAACTTTCAGGTAGAAATTTTTAAGTACCTCTTCATCATCCGGTTTTGTGGCCAGCGACCCCCAAATACAACCGGTCATCGAAATCACAAAGATGAGTGGAAAGGTATAAAGCGGCGTAACCTGCGTAAATATCGCCGGAATAATCATTGCACCAAGAATACCGCCCAGCATGCCCCAGAAGTATCCATAGCTATTGAACCTCCACCAGTACCACTTCAGCAGGTTGGAGGCCGTATAACCGCCATAAAGGGCGGCTACAATCCACTGAATCAGATCGTTTAGTGAGCCGACAAGGAATCCGAATGCCGTCCCTATAATGACCACAAGGATAGAGGTACCGTAACTCCAGTACACATATGTTTTTTCATCTGCATCAGGATTGAAATATCGTTTGTAGATATCGTTTACGATATAGGCCGGTGCCGCGTTAACCGTTGCCGCATAGGTGCTCATAAATGCTGCAATCAGGGCAGCGATCAGCAGACCCAGCAATCCAACCGGGATAAAGTTGGCCATCGCAAACGGTAGCACAAGTTCAAAATCCACATCCTCGCCCATCATGTTCAGTTGATCGCTGAAAAACACGAGCGCCAGGATGGTAAGCCCGGCCACAAGCATATACCGGGGAATGAGCATCACAAGACTGACAAGACCGCTCATTTTTGCGGCATCTTTTGGTGTTTCGGCCGACAGAACCCGCTGCATATCGTAGTTGGGCGCCGGGCCCGCGGCAGACTGCAGGTATCCTTTAAAGAGCATCATCATGAAGAAGATGGTAAACAGGTTCCAGCCATCCTGTGCAATTTTCATGTTGGCCGTTTCCATCAGTCCAGACCAGTCAAGGCCCAGTTCCCAGCCAAAAAACGGGTTGATCCAGCCTGCGGGTATTGCCGCTTTCAGCATTTCAGGGGATACGGCCTGCATGGCAATAACACCCACCCAGATACAGGCAATAGTCATAATCACAAACTGCAGGACTTCGGTAAACACCACGCTGAACATGCCACCTTTCACCACATACAGCGTGGTGATGGCGGTTATGATCAGCCCGTAGTAGTAGACATTCCACTGCGGATCAGCCGAGAGTTCATAAGGCAAAAACGCAGCGGCAAACTTGCCGATTCCGATAAAGCCATAGGCTATAAACCCGATTACGTTGAAAATGGCAAACACAACCACAATGATGTGTGAGAGGTGAGCCCCCTTGCTGTCACCAAAGCGAAACTTGATCCATTCGGCGCCGGTCATCACCCCGGATCTCCGAAGCCATACCGACAAAAAGACCATCAGAAAAATCTGGTTGAACACCGGCCATAGCCAGGGAATCCAGATGCTTTTCAGTCCGTAAATAAAAAGCAGGTACACCATCCACATAGTGCCGCTGATGTCGAACATGCCCGATGCATTGGAGAGCCCAAGGTAATACCAGCGGATTTTGTTGCCGCCAAGGAAGTAGTTTTGAATATTTTTGCCGGCCAGGTTCGAAATCCAAAAACCTATAAAAATCGTTGCAGCAAGGTAGAGGCCGATAATCAGCAGGTCGATAACGTGTAAACTCATTCAATCATCATAAAACTGTGAGCGGTAGTCTAATTTCAACAAAATAAAACAGTACAGCATATCTCATCCTGCTGTTTAACAAGTCCTTTTCCCGGGTATCTATCGTGCTCAGCCAAATAATAAAATCGCTACTTAATTAAGAGCATCTTTTTACTGATACTTGATCCGTTTGTTTGCAGCCGATAAATATATAGACCGCTTGCCATACTCGTGGCGTCCCAGCTAACCGTATGATTGCCAGACGACTGAACTCCATTTACCAGTTCAGCCACTTTACGGCCAGCAAGATCGTAGACTGTCAGGTTTGTACTTCCACTTTTAGACAGGGTATAAGAGATATTCGTTGCCGGGTTAAAGGGGTTAGGGTAATTTTGATGCAATTCTGTCTGTATTGGTATATCAGCCTGCTCCTCATTTGATACAGCCTGTTCTACCGTAAGTTGTATATAATCGATATTCAAATAGCCCCAAAAGTGATCAATGCTGATCGTATAAATCGGCTCGGAATACGTAATCGTTGTATCTTTTGACATCCAGCCCGAGCCAACTTCTTCGAAATACAGGGTATCGGTAACTGCGCCATTAATACTCAGTTTTTGAAATTTTTCTCCATGCGGCAGGTTATATCGTAACTTCAGCGTATAGGTTTCTTCATTTCCCATTCCTACGTTATGCCATATAAGCGATCCGGAATCTTCAATGATAGCAAGTCCGCCTCCACTGACCAATACAGTAGATCCCGTTGTCTGCTCAATGGTTCCGGTGGCATACGCATCTTCCGCTTCTAACCGCCTACTGCTCATGGCCGGATCTACATTAACAACAGCTGCAGCGCTTTGAACGGTAAAATTTCCATCATCGGCAGTGGCATATACGCTGTAGTCTCCCTCCTCAATATTTTTGAAGATCAGCTCGTAGGGAGCCTCTGAAACCGTGCCCCGTAACTCATCATTCAAATAAAAAGATACCGCCGTCGGTTCATTATCGCTCTCTTCAACATTTGCCTGTAAAAACAGGGAGGAACCCGGCCTCATGCTGATTCCGTCACGCGGCTCATTCAGTGTAATCGCAGGAGGCTGATTTTCGGCAAGAAGGCCGCGGACCTCGAATTCCCAAAGAGAATATCCAAACTCTGTTCCCCTTTTAATTCCTTTCATCCGAATGTACCTTCCCTTTTCAGGCTGATTTAGCGTAATTTCATCCACCCCGCCATCTCCATTCCGCTCTTCATGCACGGTCGTCCAGTTTTGAGCATCAACCGACACCTGGATGTCATAGGACTCCCCGTAAGCCACTTCCCAGTTCAGTGTTACTGAATTTATCGAGAAGACTTTTTCGAGATCAATGAAAATCCAGTGATCATCCTGGTATGGGCTAGACCACCGGGTACCTGGATCACCATCGGTCACCGCTCCGGGATCTTCATTTCCAAGTCCTTGTTCATTGGCTGATGATATTGCTTTTTTACCCAAAGCCCGGTTTAGCTCTCCGGGGGCCACTACTTCTACAGTTACTGAAGCCGTATCAGCTGCAACTGGATCTGCACCGATAGCTATAAATTCGTACGTGGTGGTTTGGGCAGGATTCACATACATCGAATCCTCACTATTTACGAGTTGGCCATTCATGGTCAATTGATCAGAAAAAATAGCTTTCCATTGAATCAGAGATGAATCTCCTTCGGCTATCTGATCTGGCACAGACCTAAGTCGCAAAATAGTTGGATTTACTTTACCTAAAGCTACATCTTCAGCAAAATTCTCAAACATGTACTCCATGTTAATTTTGATATTCTGCCAGCTCTCAAAAAAATCTCCTCCATCGGGACTGTATTCCCAACCTAAAGCTCCTGCATACCCCCGGTTATAGAGCGTCTCGTACGTCTCGTCGCCAGGCACTCCAAACGTATCAACAGCATCAAATTCTGCGACAACGACCGGCTTATCCAATCCCCAGAAATCCTTGTCGTGATGAAAGGGAGAAATCTCAGTACCCCCCCACGGATAATAGTGAACCATGTAAAAATCAAGCGTTCCTTCTTCATCGCCGCCGGCTGCAATAAGCTCCGCATCGGAGTAGTAGTTCTTTGAGTTCTGGTGTGAAGTGTTGGCCAGTGAATGAAAACTCCAGGCTCCATTCGATACAATTGCACTCTCGTTCGTACGGTGGATAGCTCCGGCAACCCTGTTCACCATCATCTGTATATCGGCCATATTCACTTTATTTGGTGTCCAGCCGTTAAATTCATTGCTCATACCCTCCGGTTCGTTAAACACTTCCCAGGCGGCTATTGCCGGATGGTCACCCAGTGCTTCCACCATCGGAATAAGCGCGTTATTGATATAGGCCTGCAGTTTGTCTGGATTCTCGAGCAGTGCACGGTTTTTTTCAATTTGATCCGAACTGAGCCCTGTTTGAGTACCCGCGCCCTGCAGCATATCAAACGACCATAAACAGAGCACAAAACTTATATTTTTCTCCCATGCGGCATCAAGAATTGCTTTTATATCCTCAATTGTACCAGAACCCGGCCCGCTTACCTCATCACCGCTCCATTCGGGTGTATTGGTGCCGTTTATATGAATCCACAACCGAAGTGCATTTCCACCTTTCACTTGCACTGTTTGGAAAATTTCGTCGAACCTTGACAATTCGACCGAATTCGGCCCCACATCACGACCATAATTTATCCATGCAATATTCGATCCGCTCAGAAATACGTTTTGTCCGTCAATGTTAATTCGATTATCAGGTGCCTGCTGGCTATTAGCAGTAAAAAAAGGAATAAGTGTCAGCAAGCTGACTAATAAAATTTTCTGAAGAATCTTCATAGTGTTATTGATAATAGGATTGAATCAAAATGAAAGGTATATCAGAGGATAGTTTTGTCATTGGCTTAAGCCTGTCTTTTGGCAAATAAACCGCACATCTTGCTTAAGCAGAGCATAAACAAGTCTATATAGAAATGATTATTTAACAATTTTTTCCTGTAAGTCTATTTAATACAATTGATTGTCGCTACGTGGATTTCGATAATAAATCCGTTCACCTGTTTAGATGGTGAATAAAACTCCTCTTGTTTAGCAATAAAAAAATGCGGCAGGCAAGTGGTTCATAGAACTTCAGTACCTGCCGCATAATATGTCGATGATTTACTTCAATCAGCTTACAATTTTTATTTAATAAGCATCATTTTTCTCACGGAGGAGAAATTTTCTGTCTCAAGTCTGTAGAGATACATACCGGATGCAAGGTTACTTGCATCGAATTGATAAGTATGCGTTCCGCTTTGCAGCACGCCGTTTGCAAGAACTGCTACCCTCTGGCCAATCACGTTATAAACCGTCAGCGATACATTGCTTGCCTGAGGCAGGTTAAAGCTGATGTTTGTCGATGGGTTAAACGGATTAGGATAGTTTTGAGCCAGCTCAAAGCCTTCAGGAACTGTGAGGGTCTCGTTAGAAACAGATACCTGACTCACGACAAATATATCGATGCGATCAAGTCCTAAACTTCCAACTATATTCCCTATCTTCAGATTATTGGTTCCTGCAATCATGGGAAGATCACTAAGTGATACGTCTGTCCATGTGGAATCTTCACCTGCAAAAGACTCAGAGGCCAGGAGAGTTCCATTCAAGCTAATATCAGCACTGGCTTCGCCACCGCCAATAGCCATGTATTTGAACTTAACTGTGTAATTTCCTTCTTCCTCTATTTCAACGGGAATCGTTAAATCGCCACCCGTTACCTCAACATATTCATCGCCGCTTGCACACAAGCTGCCTTCGCAACGGTATGAACCACCACTTGAGATATCGGCTTTTGCCGGATATAAAGTAATAACCTCATCTCCTGCCGCATCCAATATTGTTACTGATTTATACTCCAGAAAGCCCCAGCTATAGCCAAGGGTTAATGTATTGCTGCCCGCAACAAACCCTTCAACTCCTTCAACCACTGGTTCAGACCAGGTTACACCATCCTGCGCTTCACCAATAAGAACCGGAACAGCATCAGCTTCGTTAACGATCAGGTCTGTCTGGCGGCCTTCATTACCATCTTCATACCACGTTCGTTTTGTAACCCTTACATCGTAGGTCCCGCCTTCATCCAGGTTGAAAGTCCACGTGGGGCTTCCAGAACCTTCAATACGAACTATATTTCTGTCGTCCATGGTAACTTTAGTAGCATCCCCAGATGGTGTTCCAACTTCTGCTTCTACTCCTTTGAGAAAAGTTACATCTACTTCTGCACCCAGCATGCCCAGAATTTCATCATATTGAGCTTCCTTATTAGCTTCCCAAGCTGATTTATCAGAAGGATACCAGTTTAAGTCACCCAGGGGATAATTTCCATAAGCTGCTGTCTGCAACTCAGTGTTTGAATAGGTAAGGTCCTCAGGCAGCGGCCATTGAATAGATTCTGCAGATTCATCTCTATTCGGGTCCCAGTAGTATAAGCGTATATCGTCAGCTGAATTGCGTATATCCGTTATAAAGTCCATACGCTCCTGGTGATTATCTGCATACACGGAGAATCCGGGATCGGCAACGTCAAAACGATTGTCCTTTTCAACCATATTTTCATTTTCACTGAAAAGATTTGTTGTAAGACCATTTAAAAGTGGTTGTTTCCTTATATCCGTATTATCAAACCAGTCATTATATTCGTTTTCGGTAAAGAAGACGTTATTCGAAATCAGAATTCTTCTTTGTGCGTCAAGGCCGTATTGCGCTGGCAATTCATTAATTGCAAACATTCCGGAATACTGCTCATCATCAGAGTTGAGACGATCCTGACTTATTTCGGTCTCAGGATCTTCGCCCTGCCAAAATGGGTTGAGAACAATATTATTCGTAAAATACCCTTCTTTTACCCAGGCCCAGAGCATCACCTGCCGGCCATTGTTTACGATTGTATTTTGGTTAAACCATACAAAATTAGCTGAGGCTCCTTCAACCTGCATGGTTGTAAAACCAATATTGTGGAAGGTATTATTCTCTACCCAGACGGTATCGACATCAGCCCAGATGGACATGCCCCTTCCACCCCATGGTTCATTTTCTGATATCAAATTGCGGAATTTGTTGTTCGTAAAATAGAGATTGGCGTTCTTCGAATAGAATCCGGCAATTCCCCACTGTGCATGTTCAAAAATCACATTATCAAAGGTAAATGTCCCTTCATCAGAGCGAACATCAATAATTTCATATGGAAGACCTCCTAATGTAGTTCTGCCATTAATAATGACATTACTGATGGTTAGATCGCCACGTATATTAAACATCTTATCTGGCGTGGTTGCATCTTCACGCGCGGCAATTTGTATCATGGGCGGATTTGCAAACTCGTCGTTTGGATCGCCTGGCTCACCTTCAATTCTAAGATGCCATCCATCATTTTGTATAGTTTCAGTTACGTAATAGAATCCTCCCTGTTCGAGCACGTAAACGCGATCTTCGATTCTTTCTCCTGTCTCAGTAGTATCACCTTGAATGGTTTCAAAAAGTGAGTTTCTGAGTACTTGTGTTCCATCTTCAGACAACCATGGCACTACCAGTGTATTCTGGGCCATGACTGAAATAGATGTAAACATCATGCATACAAAGAGTACCAGCGGTACGATTTTGTAGACTTTTTTCATATGTGTTCTCCTTCATTAGGATTTAGGGTTTGTGTGTAATAGTAGGTATTGGATCAAAATTTATATCGCACGCCAACATCCATCGTAAAACCGTAATATTGTTCATTTGTAGGATATTGGAATCTTGGAGATTGATACTGCCGGTCTCCTTCGCTATTTAGATTATTTAGATTTGCATATACCTGAAAATTATAGGGAAGCCGTTGATTTAGAGAAACATCAATTCGGAAAAAATCATCCTTGTACGTGTCATCCCAGGTGCTGAAAGGGTTGTTTCCACGCCCTAAAATGGATCCTAACTGGTAAAAAAAGGATACTCTTGTTGAGAAACCTTTGTAATCATAACCTACAGTCAAATTCAGGATATCACTGGGCTGATCAGGTAACGTCTGAGAAATTGTCGTGTCCTTTAAAACGGGCTCCGTAAACGGCGGCCTTTGTGGTCTTGGAGTAATTGGCACATTTTGAAGCTCAAAAGCCGGCACCTCAGTCTCTGATACTATATGAGTGTAGTTTGCATTGAGAACCAATCCCTTCAAAAATGAAGGCAGATACCAAAAATTGGTTTGCCAATCGAGTTCTATTCCCTTTATGTATGCCGGATTGGGATTATTAATATCACTGTAAATAGTAATAATATTATTTCCTGCCTCTTTAATTTCCAGGTCAGGTATTATGGTTTGACCTGGTACATTTACAAAAGAAACTCCCCAAATTAAATCTTCAATCTCCTTATAAAAGGCGGATGCCGTGAAAAATCCTATCTTGTTTTGAAACAAGGATACTGAAGCATCAAAATTTTGGGATTTTGAAGAGCGGAGATTTCTATTTGGTGCATTGGCGAAAGCACTGATAAAGTTAAAGTATGTTATGGGAGCAAATTGCCTGAAGTCGGGGCGGGAAATACTTTCTGTATAGGCAAATCTAAATTTTACCCAATCCACCGGATCAACCTGAAGGTGTACCATGGGCAACCAAAATTGATCACTTCTCACAGAGGTGGTATCCCTAAAAGAAATCTCTTCCAATGGCACTCCACTGGGTGGTTCCAGACCCGTAGAGTATTTTGCAGAGTAATCAGTATGTTCCTTTTCAAATCTGAAACCAGGCATTACTGTAACCTTGTTCCCTATCTTAATTTCCGACATGGCATAAAATGCAGTAAACTCCTCATCTCCTTCATAGTCATTTCCTAATGAGCCTGATCTGGAGTAACTCATGAATTCACCCTTCCTGGCTACATCTGTAACTTTTCTCATCATATCAGGATTAATTGTATATCCTAACGAGTAGTTACCATCAATGAAATTACTTCTGCTATAATTACTTTGAAACGGGGATAGCGGCAATCGATTTCTGCCATCTAAATTCAGGTCAGGGAAGGCCTCGGCTATGGCCTCTCTAAGAGTTTGGTCTCCGCCATAAAAAGCCCCTGTTCCGAGACTGGTTTGATCGTTAAACCGAGATAAATTTCTGTATTTTGCACCTGTTTTAAAATACCCGTCAATTCCTCTGTTTAATGAAAAGGGGAATTTAAAATTGGCTTGTACTGTATATTCGTCTTCATTTGTTTCTCTTGAACTTTGTTGTAAAAAAAACAAGTAGGTATTGTCGATATCATTCCTAAATAAGCTGGGTAAATCTGATGGCTGGAGTGTGTCCTCTTCGGTAGTCTGAAATGCCGCACTTTCTTCCCTGAATTCCCAGTAAAAATCCTCCGGGCTTTCACTGGCTGACGAAGTAAGGGAAACCCCTGCATCGTATTCAATCCATCCTAAATCTTGTTCCAGCCTTAAACCATTTGCCCAAACAAACGTCTCATTAAAATTATCATTTAAACTATACGTGTGGATTCTTCCACCATAATTCATATTGTTACCACGTGTAAATCCATCGTTGGTTAACTGGTTATAAATCGTATTGTATACAATACTTCCATTTGCAATTTTATAATCAACTACAATACTGCCGCCAAGACGACTTCTGTCGAGTGCATTTTCATTTAGATTAAGACCTGTTGGAATGGGGATTCTTTCGTCATCGACTAACTTATCCCCATAGGAACCATTAAAATTATCAGCACTCCGGTCGTATCTGTCGGTGTTTAAATTTAAAATTATGCCCAGTTTATTATCTAAAAACCGGTTACTTACCGACCCGGCAAATTTATAATTTCCATATGCTTCCTGAAGAGCGGTATATCCCCCTTGCATGGATATATCTGTTGACATGTTTTCAGGGGCATTACGTAATCTTAAATTTACTGTTCCCCCATGGGCATCGGCGTCCTGGTCAGGAGTAAGAGCTTTTGTGACTTCAATTCCATCAAGCATATTACTTGACACAAGGGAAAGATCTACACTCCTGTTATTTGTATCAGTTGAGGGCATTTTAACCCCGTTAACTGTCACGTTATTATACTTTGGCGAGAGTCCCCTGACTACAATTTTGTTAGCCTCACCTCCGGATCTCTGAACCGATATACCGGGTAATCGTCCAATTGACTCTGCCGCACTTACATCCGGCAATTCTTTAATCCTATCACCCGAAACAATATTTGATATGGTATTTGACGCCCTTTGTTCATTAATTGCACTAATCTGACCCTGGGCTTGTACAGTAACGGTAACCTCTTCTCCTACAACTCCTCCCCATTCAAGTACAAAATTTACCTCGGTAATTTCTCCTGACTTTACTTCAATTACTTTCTCTGTTGTTTTATAACCAAGGTATGATATCCGGATTGTTTGTGTGCCTGCTTCAACGCCGCGTATTACAAATCGGCCATTTAGGTCGGTCGAGGCGCCCCGCACTGTGCCGGCGACCATAGCATTGGCACCAAAGAGCGGCTCGTTGGTTCCTGCCTCAATAATTGTTCCTTCAACTGTGCCGCTTTGCCGGGCGTGTGATTGCACCTGAAACACAAGCAGAAAAGTAAGTGCTAAAAGAATCGTACCTATACTGTGCATATATTTTTGATTTGATTTTTTGCTTGAAGCTTCTGGAGCCTAATCATAGGTGAGCACCTACTGTTGATGGATCGCAAAAGCGCTTCCAATTTTAGTGTTGTAAAGATGGTTAAAGCCCACATTTACCCCGTTTTTTCTAAATTAAAACTACTTTTTTCGATACCCCGGCAGATTTAAGGAGAACCTCCACGCGTTTCATTTATGGCCGAGCCGAGTTAGGAGACAATTAATAAATTTGTTTGATTTATTCTACTCAAAGATTAATCAATTCAGTTTATTAAATCAACTGTTTTTTCCGGAAAACTTCTGTTTAGCTTATTTTAATTTTTAGTGACGAACGAAAATTCATCACCATACACCCGCTGTAATATAGATAGAACCGGTTAGCGCTATATCCACTATATTTGTAAAAGAAAAAATCAGAGCGTACTGTCCGGCTTGTCATTGAGTTCCCGTTATTCTCATTAAATAAACTGGCATCAAAATTATATGAGTTTCTCGCAGACTGAATAACTCCTCACTTTTTTACATGATATTCCAAGAGTTTGGAAGTTAGGATCAGTACGCGAGCAACGTGATACCGAATTCCTGCTGAGGGCGCTGAATAAGCAGCTTGGCCTCAATCAGGTTCAGGCGATGAGCATCGGTTAACGGAAAGCCTCCATCAATGCGGCTCCGACGAGACTACACGTGCGAGCATTATTAAAGATGAGAATCATATTATTGCCTGGTTAACCAAAGTCCTGGATCAGGTTCACACGACGGAAGTAAAAAATTCACCTCTTCTTCAAAAAAGTCGCTATACTTAGCTTAAAAAATCCGAATACCACATACCTTACCAAGCCGATAGCTTCGAGCAATTCAGCCAGATGAATATGAAGATCAGCCAGGTATGTTCGATCAAAAATAACGTCAAATGCGACTATCAGCAGCAATCACCGAATGCATGATTTCATTAATTGTCCAGGGTTTGTCTCCCGAAGGACCATCAGTGTGTATCAAACCGTAGCAGCAATGTTTACAAAGCAACAGGAGAACTTTTGAACTAAATCTCTTACCCACTTACAAATACCAAGATTGAATAGGTGAACTAAAGAATCTAGCATTTAAATTCTATTTCAAAAGGATTCGGAAACCTTGATAATTTCCTCAATGCCATCCTGTTCTGTTTGGGGAAATTAAACCTCTACCCACAAGATTCCATTCAACCGATTTAAATTGATTAAGATTGGCATGCACTATCTGATGCTGCTTACAAAGGTATCTGAACCGTAAAACGCGTACCCTCTCCGGGTTCACTCTCAATAGTTATTTCACCGGAAAAAAGCTCCACAAAATGATGGACGATTGTCAGGCCTATGCCGGAGCTTTTTTCTCCGCTTGTGCCTTTCGATACCGGCGTTTTCCTCTCTTTTGATAACAACTCTTCTATCTCCTTCTCGTTCATACCAATCCCGCTGTCGGTGACAGTTAACTCAATGTAATCGCTATTTCTTCTGTTTTTCCTTATGATAGCCGTATGAACCTCTCCGCCTGAACGGGTGTATTTAATGGCGTTTGAAAGCAAGTTTCCAAAGATCTGTTCAAACTTATCGGCATCAATATGCACCGGTTCATCAAGATTTTCGGTATAAAAATCGAGCGTTATATTTTTAATCCTCGCTGCCGGTTTATACAGCTTTGAAATATCCCGAACCGTTTCCGAAAGCAGCGTCTCTTTTTTCTCAAGTGTCAACCCGTCCGATTCTATGATGGTGTAACTCATCACTTCATCAATCATCTGATTGAGCTGCGTTGAACTTTGTTCAATAATATCCAGCAGCTCCAGGTGCTCTTCATTATTGGAGATGTTCATCTCTTTGAGCATACCGGATAGCCCGATGATACCGTTCAGCGGGGAGCGCATATCATGGCTGAGCATCTTCATGAGCCTCACTTTGTAATCGTTCAGCTCCTTTAATTCATGGTTTTGTTTATGGAGTTCCAAATTAATCATCACCTGTTTTGCAATAATTTTTAGCTGATCGACCTGCTGCCTGCTCAAATCTCGTTTGTCGTAATCCATAACACAGAGCGATCCGATGGCGTAGTTATCTTTGGTAATCAAAGGAATTCCAAGGTAGTAATGCAGCCCGTCCTTTTGCTTTACATAGTCAAACTCAGCAAAACGATCATCGCTTTCTAAATCCGGAATTTCGGTAATTTCCTTGTTTTTTACCGTATAATGACAAACCGATTGTTCACGAGGCATAGCTTTTAAGCTGGGGTCAAGCCCACGCATGGATTTTGTCCACTGCCGGTTTTCATCTATTAAGTTGACCGCCGAGACGGGAGTGCCCGCAATTTCAGCGGCAAGCCTGGTTAAATTATCAAACTCCTCTTCCGGTGGAGAGTCAAGCACTTTAAATGACTCTAATGCTCGTATGCGCTCCCTTTCGTGTGTTTCATTACATTGTTCTGTCATCGTATCATCACACCCTGCAGAATTATTGATTACTTACCTCTAACATTTGATGGGAAACGAGGACGTCGTTCAACTCCCGGTATGTGATTGGTTTGATAAGATAGTCAACAAACGTCGTATCCTCCGCCTGGGCTTTATAAAAGTTGTCGGAGTTACCGGTTATGTAGAGTGCCGGTACGTTCATTGTCGACTGGATCCGTTTCACCGTTTCAATTCCGGTGATACCGGCTCCAAGCTGAATATCAACCAACAAAATATCCGGACAGAACGACTCGGTGATCTCGAGTGCCTCCTCGCCTGTCTCAACTTTTTGGATTTCCTTAAATCCGATTCTCTTCAGCATCATTTCCAGGCTTAAGGCCAGGATTAAATCGTCCTCAATTATTAATACTTTTTTATTCATAACTATGCCTGCTTACTTAATGTAAAAATGCATTACTGGATCCCTTCATTTCATTTCTGGAAAACTGTACGGATACACATTTCTTTTCTGTATCCACCTCAATTTTTCCATGCAGCTGCGACGCAAGAATAGAGACCAGTTTATATTGAAACTGCTCGGAGTCAATATTATCACTAAATTTCTGTGTTTTAAGATCTTCACCTGAAAGTTGGATCAGTACAGTGTCATTGTCTGAACTTAAGTCAAGAACCAGTGCTCCATTTCCTGAATCCGGAAGTAGTACATTAATCAATTCGTTGATAATCAGCCCTGCGGGTACTGCCTGGTTCAGGTTCAGGGTTGTTTCTTCACAGTTCACGTTCAGTTTTGATATAATTTCATTGTTAAATCCTTGCTGCGGTAAAAATTTAATAAATGATTTCAGATAGCGGTTAAACCGGATATGCACCATATTTTTTTCCTGGTAGAGCGTTTCGTGTATTTTTGCAATGGAAAAGATACGGCTCTGCACTTCACTAAGTTTTTTAAATACAACCTGATCGTCCTCTTCAAGCAGCTGCAGATCCAGCAGGCCGGCCATTACGGCGAGATTGTTTTTTACACGATGGTGAACTTCCTGAAGCAGAATCTCTTTCTCTTTTAGCGATTTTTGTGCTTTCTGCCGGGCCTCACGTTCACTCGACAGGAGATTGGTAATTTGTTTTTCCAGCTCTTTTTGCGGCGTTAAATCTGCATAAATACCGTAGACAGCCGTCACTTCTCCTCCTGTGGATACAGGAACTGAACTGATGAGCACCGGCACCTTTTTTCCCGATTTGGTGTAACGATAACTTTCCATCTGCGATATGGTGCCGCTGAATGCCTCTTTGCTAATGTTATCTGCCTCCTCACGAATCTCGTCTGTCGTTACCAAATCATTAACATTCAGGCCAATAACATCCTCGCTGGTGTACCCAAACAACTCTTTAAATCCATTATTTACGCGGGATATTTGATTGTTATGGTCGATCATTACGATACCAAGCGGAGCATTTTCAAACAACTGGCTCATCAGTTCATAATGCCGGTTGTTTGCTGTCTTCGTTTCTACAAGCTCGGTTATGTCCATCCCGGTACCGACAATATATGTGGCATTATCATTCGTGAATGATCGAACATTAAGCTTATGGTGACGAACCGCTCCCAGTTTCGTCACAACACGTCCAACGGTTTCCGCTCTCCCTTTTTCGACAACCTCTTCCAATTTTTGGCGGATGAGTTCGCGATCGTCTTCCACAAAAAAGTCTGTCGGCTTCATCTGCAGCATATCCTCCCGGTCATACCCCAGTTCCTCCTGAAATGCCTCATTCCAGTCTAAAAATGCCCCTTCTGCGTCCAAAACGTAGAATGTGCCCGGTATGCTTGCAATCGCCGTTCGGGTAAATTTCTGCTCATTTTCAAGCTTTTTCTGGATTTTCTTCTCCCGGGTTACATCCCAAAAGGAATTTATAGTCGTCAGCCCCCGGTCCTTATCGCGGTATATCACCGAGGAGACCATCGCAGATATCTCTTTCCCGGATTTATGAAGGTATTTTTTCTCACCGACAAATACAGATTTTTTCTCCCTCTCTTTGGAAGCTTTTTTATTTATCGGGTCATCTTCATTCATGATTAGCCGGCGGCCTCCCTCCTTAAGCTCCTGCAGCGTATACCCTAAAATCTTACAGGCGGCCGGGTTGGCATCAAGAACTTTACCCTCCGGGGTGCCGATAATGATCCCATTTATGGAGTAATCAAACTGCTGGCGATATTTTTCCTGGGAATCGCGCAAATCATGTACAGCTGATATACTTTCCGTTATATCTTCAATAAACAGAATGGCGCCACTCTCTTCGTATGGCTTGATGTTTACACGATACCACTCACCCTTATGCTGATTCCGTGCGGAACAAGTAGACTGAAAGGAAGTTGTTTCCCGGTCCAGGACTCTGCGCAACCCGATAACCAGCATCAGCGCATCATCACTGCCGGCTTCCACCGCCTGGCTGCAGTGCTCAAAAAAGTTTCTGCCGATCGGTGTGTCGATAAAAAAACCGGTAGTACTCTTCTGCTCCCATTCAGTATTCGCAATGATTATATCACCTGAATTATTTAAAATAGCGGCGGCTGACGGAAAGGTTTCAAGCAAACTCAATTGCGTTGAACTTATCTCTGCTTCTTTAATACTCATCATTGATCTAATTTTATAAGAATCTTTGTACAAAAATACAACCATCCGCAGTTGTCCGTAAGACGTGAAATACGTAATTCTGACATTCGTTTATTTCACTACAGTATCAACCTTTTACAGGTACGTAATACTACGGATGATAGATCTCCGATGGCAAATATATGCCATCATTCAGTACCATTTTAAAAGCAGATCTGAGGTGAGTTGGCTCCGGCTCATACGTTAAATAACCGTGAATACCGGCTTCCAGTAGTGGATCAATGAGCAGCCTTGACGTATAGATGTGGATAGCCAGAATCTTAGACGTTGTTACGCAATTCTTTACTTTTTTGATCGTATGAATGGCCGGCTGTTTGATGTTTGGAAGATCCAGAATCACAATGGAATCAGAATCACCGTCTTTTTTTTCTGTAATAGATCTTTCTGAATCAATCAACGTAATCTTGGCAATCCCGTCGGTGGCCTTGTCCACCCGGTTTTTGAGAGCTGTGGCTCGGGGAGTGTAGCCGGTGTACAGAAAAATAGATTTTTTTTTAGTAGATGACATCCTGAATACTCTGTAAAAAATTGATTATGTACAGATGGATATCTGTTTGTTTTAGACGCACCGAGATATCTGTATAGATACAAATGGGTTATACGGAATCTGTTTGGGCCAAAAAACAATGATTCACCAATAATCTACCACAGATATGGCTGTTATTCTATTGGCTTATACTCTTAATGTTTGATAGGTAGATTCACGTACGTAGAATATTAGCTGGGGCGTAAATGTTTAACCTGCGTTCTTGCTCAACGACCTATTTATCGTTGACCAATCCATTTTGAAATGCGTACTTCACAAGGCCGGCAGTGTTTCTGGCACCTGTTTTCTGTAGAAGATTGCGGCGGTGAGCATCAACTGTGCGTGGGCTGATGTATAGCTTATCGGCAATTTCATGATTTGTATGCTCTTTCACAATCATCTGCAGAACCTCCAGTTCCCGGTTGGTGATGTGTATGGGATCCGGCGCCGACGACTTCCCCTTATTTTTTACAAGATCCATCATGATACTGTGAGTAGCCTGATCGCTGAAATAGTGTTTCCCTTCCATTACCTCCCGAATGGCTTTGGTAAGCTCATCCCGGCCTGCACTCTTCATAATATAACCTGAGGCTCCTGCCTGGACCATTTGGCGAATGTGCGAGTCGTCGCTGCTCATGGTGAGAGCAAGGATTTTAATCTCAGGATGCTGCTCTTTAACCATTTTTGTTGTAGCGATACCGTTTACTTCAGGCATATTAATATCCATCACAATAACGTCCACGGACAGATCTTGAAGCAGTTTTTTAACTTTTACACCGCTATCAGCTTCGGCAACCACATCTATGCCAGCCTGTGGTTCAAGCATCAGTTTAATGCCGTCCCTCACAATTTTATGGTCATCAACTAACAGAACTTTGATATTGGCCATACTATTTTTTCTCATTTTTGAGAGGTACGATTACAGTAACCAATGTACCTATATTTTTTTTAGAATCAATATCCAAATTTCCGGACATCGCCGAGACACGTGTACGCATGCTTTGGATACCAAGCCCCCTCCCCTTGTCACTTTCTGCAGTAAATCCGCACCCATCATCCTCTATTGTGCAGATCAATTTGTTGCCCGAACGTATCACCTGTGTATTGACGGAATGGGCACCGGAATGTTTGATGGCGTTGTTGATCGCCTCCTGGATAATTCTGTATATATTTATCTGGATATTGGGGGAAATATCACCGTCATCATATTTTTGAAAAAGATGAAAATCAATATCCTGCGATGATGACAGCTCGTTAAGCAGTGACTCCACGGCAAGTTTTAGACCATAATCCTGGATCGATTTTGGCAGTAGGTTATGAGAAATGGAGCGGGTTTCAGATATGGCGTGCTGCAGCATCTGAAGACCGGTTTCAAAAGACGTCTCATCACGCTCATTCAATTCAACGGCATCGGAAAGTGCACTGCTTAAGTGCATATTTGCTGCGGATAGATATTGACCCAGCCCGTCGTGCAATTCATTTGCAATCCGGTGGCGTTCGCGTTCTTCTCCCTCCACAACCGACTTAATCGCCAGCTCTTCCGCTTTCCGCTGCTCGGTAATATCTACAGAAACAACCAATCTGTGCTGTTCTCGTTGAAAATCTATATTTGATCCGGAAATTTCACAGATTAAAACCTCGCCCGACTTCGTTTTCTGATGCCACACATCAAAACCGCTGCGAGGCTGTTTCAGGTTTTGCTCTGCCTCGGCTCGTATTTCTTCCTGATCTTCATCTAAAAACAGATCAAATATCGTCAACCTTTTAAACTCTTCTGGGGAATACCCGTAGGCCTCCACGGCTGCATCATTGACGGAGAGAAATCGAAACGTTTCCGTATCGTAAATCCACATGGGCAGCGGACTCTGTTGATACAGCAGGCGATATTGCTGTTCCGATCTTTTTAGCTCTTTTTCCGCCTCTTTTTGGTGCGTTATATCGTTCATGGCCCCAATAATCCGGGTAATATGTCCATTCTCGTCACGAAGAATATAGGCCCGGTCTATGACATCTGCGATGGTACCGTCCCCCCTGTAAAATCGATACTCGCACGACCATTCAGTTGCGCCGGACTCCTCGGCCGATTTCATATGAGCAAGGACCCGGTCTGTATCATCAGGATGGATATTTTTTTCCCAAAGAGCCAACCCCTCGTCCGGTGTTGGAATGTCATGTTTATAGTGGTGCTTCAAACCCTCGCTCCACCACACGGTCTTTTCATCCGGTTTTGCATCCCATACGGCATCACTGACAACAGACGTAACGTATTCAAAACGGCTCTGTTCATAATCTAGTTTCTCCTGGACCTCTTTCAGAGCCGTAACGTCCATGGATACTCCCCTTAACATCCGGTCTCCGCTGTTTTTGTCCGTAACGATATCTGCTTTTTCCCGAAACGTTCGGTAGGACCCGTCTGATTTTCGGTAGCGGAAGGTCAGGTCAAGATTCCCATATTTTTCAGCCCGTTGATATTCTCTGAGAGTAGATTTTCTGTCCTCTTTATGAACCCTTTTAAAAAACTCTTTCCTTTCCATTGGGCCTTCGAGTTTGTCCGCTTCAAAAAGCTCATATTTATTTTCACCCCAAAAAATCTCACCGTTCACAAGGTTTTTTTCCCAGTACCCAATCCGCGCGATCTTTTCAGCTGTTCTGAGCCTCTCCAGTGCCCGGGTAATCCGAAGCTGCTGCTCTTTTCTTCGTGTGATATCCAGCATAACCCCAATCATATGCACAGGATCACCTGCTTCATCCTTTTTGACATCTGCTTTTTCGTAAATCCAGCGCTCTCTGCCCGTTTTAGGATTCACAATTTTGTACTCGCCCTCAAACGATCTGCCGTTGATGATGGCTTCGTAATAGTTCTCCGACATAAATTTATAATCGGGGTGAATAACCTCATGAAGCTTCTGAACCGTTAGCTGTTCCCCTTTATCAACCCAGAACATCTTGTTCAAAATCTCGGATGTCTGCACCTTCATGGTTTTTAGATCGAGGGTATAGGTACCCAGGTTTACCACACGCTGCGTCTCTTTTAAGATCTGTTCGCTCTCTCTCAGTTCCTGCTCTTTCTCTTTGCGTGATGTGATATCAACGTGTGTTCCGAGCATGCGAACCGGGTTCCCGTTTTTATCCCACTCTACGGTTCGTCCCCTGTCCAGGATCCAGACCCACTGCCCGTTTTTATGGCGCATCCGCACCTCGCACTCGTAGATATCGGTTTCGCCCTCAAAATAAGCTTCAACCGTGGTTGAGAAGAGCTTCAGATCATCCGGGTGTACGAGGTTATTCCAGGTTTCTATGCTCAGGGGTTCCAGTTCTTCAAGTTCGTATCCCACAAGTCGTGCCCAGATTTCATCCACTTCAATTTCACCCGTTTGTGGATTCCATTCCCACAAACCCACGTTGGCACTATTGGTGGTTAATTTGAGCCGCTCCCTGCTCTCTTTGATCTCTTCTTCAAGCTGTTTGCGCTCTGTAATATCTACGTGAGTGCCCGTAATTCGTACCACATTGCCGTCTGCGTCGCGTTCTGACACTTTTCCCCGGTCCAGCATCCACACCCAGCTGCCATTTTTATGACGCATCCGAATTTCATTGTCATAGCTTGTCAGTTCTCCGGCAAAGTGCAGATCCAGCAGACGTTCGGTTTCCTTCACATCATCCGGGTGGGTCAGCTCTTTCCATTTGTCAAATGTAACCGGTTCAATCTCTCCCTTGTCGTAGCCAAGCATCTGGGCCCATTCGCGATTTATCCGGATAACTCCATCTTGAGGATTAAAAACCCATAACCCGACCCCTCCACCTTTTACCGCCAGGTCGAGTTGTTTTTCCAGATCTTTAATCTCCGTCAGATCCAGCCCAACCCCGAGATTGAGATTTTCGGAAAGCTTCATATTTGTCCAGCTTGTATTCAGCTTCCGGCCGTTATTGGTATAGAGGTTAAAACTTTGCCATTCATTATCTGCTTTCTCCATATGTGCTTCAGCTTTGCTGAGCTCACTTCTGTCGGCAATCAGTTTTTTCAGGAAATCCCCTTTCAGCAGATCTTTTTTAGAATATCCAAGACGCTCACCGGCAAAATCGTTGAGATCTATAATATCACCCTCACGATTATATAGTGTGATTAAAACAGGCATCCTGTTAAATATCTTGAGAAGCCGCTCCTTATCTTTCTTAACCTCTCGTTCCAGTCGAACCCTCTCCGTAATATCATGGCCGATACCAACAACCGACGAATCTGAAAGTTTCACATTATTCCACACCTGTATGCGTTGTTCACCGGATTTTGCCGTTATATTAAACTCTTTCCAGCCCTTTCCGGGTGTCGCCATAAACTCAAGTGCTTTTTGCCTCTCTTGCTCATCCGGGTAGCAGAGTTCAACCAGTTCATCTACCGCTCTGTCCTGAGCCGACCACCCCAGGACTTTTTCAAACTCTTGGTTTGCCTCAACCACCTGCAGGTCCGGGTTGTAAATCGTAATTAAAACAGGAATCTGTTCAAACAGGCTTTCAAACTTCTCTTTTTCGAGATCCAGCTTTTTTTGAAGGGTCTTGCTTTCTGTAATATCTGATGTCACCCCTGTAACGCGCTTTACGACTCCATCCTGTTTCATGGCTTTGCCCTTTGTCCAGAGCCATCGTACGTTATTGCTGCGATCGATGATCCTGTACTCGATGCTAAAACTGCCGCCATTTTGCAGTATATCTTTCGATTTTTCAGAAAATTCCGCCACATCATCCGGATGCAGCCGCCTGAAAATATGATCTTCCGTCAGCTCTTCGTCAGCCGGATAGTCCAGAAACTGATTGTGATTTTTAGACGTGATGTAGCTGTCTGAGTCAATAAGATATTCCCATGTCGAAATGTTTGCCGATTCAAGGGCCAGGGTCAGGCTATCATCAATCCTCTGGATTCTATTCTTATCATCACTCACCTGCCGTTCATATATTTTTACCAGGGCATAAAGGCCCGCACCTGTTACTGCCACATAAAACCACCCTTTTGCCAACTGCAGCTTTGTGAGGAAGCTGTTATCGCTGACAAAATAGTTGATAAAGATATCTGTTACCGCAATCCACGCAAAGGCTACGGCTACATAAATGAGTGTAATTCTGAGCGGCGTAAATTTCATAATCGTTTTTTTGGAGAAGTCCCGCCAGTCCAGGGGGGGCAACACCCGTTTCGGGCCTAAAACAAATGTAGCAAATTCAAAGCGTTTTACCCGTAAAAAACAGACGTCTGTTGTGATCTACCATTTCCCTTCGCGAATGGGGTAGCTGCCAAGCACTTTCACGTATTGTGCCTTCTTTTTAAGACTGGCGAGGGCATCTGCAACACGCATCTCCTCTGTATTTCCTTCCAGGTCGAGATAAAACAACGACTGCCATGGATGGTGAGGTCGCGGACGTGACTCCAGCTTTGTCATATTGATGCCGTGATCACCCAGGATATTCAGGCATGAAAGGAGGGCTCCTTTTTCATCCGCTGTGGCAAATATCAGTGACGTCTTGCAGTTCAATTGGGGATCGCACGATATCTGTTGCGGACTTACAACCACAAATCTCGTAAAATTTTCTTGCTGATTGGCCAAATCGCGGTGCAGGATTTCGAGGTCGTAAAGTTCAGCAGCATATGCACTTCCAATAGCAGCCTGCGACAGGTCGCCGTCATTTTTCACTTTCCGGGCCGCCATGGCGGTGTCGAAATAGCTCTCAACGTGGCACCGGGGCAACCGGGCCAAAAAATGGCTGCACTGCGCGATAGCTTGCGGATGGGAAAGCACGCGCCGGATATTATCAATCTCCACGTTGCGCGGGGCCATTAAGCAGTGGACGACCTTCAGGATCTCCTCACCGGTGATGAAAAGATCTTTCTCGGCCAACAAATCGTACGTATCGTTGATTGATCCTGCCGTGGTATTCTCAATCGGAAGCATAGCCACGTCTGCATCTCCTTTTTCCACGGCCTCAGCCGCCTGCTTAAATTGTGTAAAGCCCAGGCAGGTAACCTCGTCGTATCGCTGGTCGAAGTGGCGCATCGCCACCTGGTGGCTAAACGCACCGTCGGTCCCCTGGTAGGCCACCTTGATGGACGTTTGGTCCGACGTTTTGTTTTGATGGTCAACCAGCGCATTCGTCTGGTACCGAACGGAGTGGCTGATCACCTCGCGGAAGAGCTGTTCCAGAAAATAGGGATCCATACCGGCATTCGCTGCTTTTTCGCGGATCGAATCCATAATGTTCTCTTCCCTGCCGGGATCCCTGATATCCTTTGAATTCTCAAGTTTCTCTTCCAGTACATGCCTGACCACGCGCTGACGCTCCCCCAGGGCATCAATAATGGTTTGATCAAGCCGGTCAATTTTTTCTCTAATTTGGTCCAGAGATTTATCGTTCATAGTCGGGGTCGAATTGTAAATCAAATAATTTATTATGCCATTGTTCAGTGCTGCTTTGATAATTAGTAAAACAGCAAAAACAGCCAGAATTCACACAATAACGTAATGTAGCAAATCAGAAGCTTCTGTGCTGATGATCGGTTTAAAACCTTTCGTTGTTGATATTTTATTTATCCCAACTCTCTTTTCAGTTTTTCTACTCTTTTCAACACATCTTCCCTTGACAAGTTTCGGAATCGCTCCGGCAACAGCCGGCGGGAGGTACATTCGGACACGGCGGTAAGCGTTTGGAGCTCAATCTCCTCCGGGTATGTAGGAGGCAAAAAATCGTGCAACACCTCATCCAGTATATCCGGTGAAACCTCATCTTTACCTTCTGCAGCGGCGTGAAATTTCGCCCGGGTCAGCGCTGCCTCCATATCGGCACCGGAATAGCGGATGGACCCTTGTTTAATTGCCGCAGGCAGGTACTCTTCCGTCATAACCAGGCCTGTTTTTTTCTTGATGACATCAAACAGCTCAATTCTCTCCTCCTCAGTCTCAGGATGAAAGAGTGCGATATGCTCTTCAGCACGTCCCTGTCGTTTCAGGTCAACGGGCATAAGATCCGGCCGCGCCGTCATCAGGAACCAAACAATGCGGCCGCGATGGGCAGTATTGCTCATGAAGGTGGCTATTTGCGAAAACACACGGCTCGATACGCCGCTGTCACCCGATGCCTGGCGATCGCCCAGGTAAGCATCGGCTTCATCAATCATAACAGCTACGGGAGCCATCGCTTTCAATAGGCTCAAAATCTTTTCCAGGTTCCCCTCGGTAACACCCTGCCACTGGCTGCGAAAGTTTTTCAGCTTGACCATCGGAATACCCACTTCACCCGCAAAACAGGTCACCAGGAACGTTTTACCTGTCCCCACCGGCCCGCAAACCAGGTAACCCATCGGAATAACATCGCGTTTACCCGATTTCAGTGCATTGGCCGTCAGGCGCAGATGCCTTTTAACTTCTGTATGCCCAGCCACATGATCGAGGGTATGAGTTGCCGGCACAAATTCAAGCAGGCCGTATGCCTCCTCTTCAATCATCTGCTTTTTAATGGACGTCAGGGATTCAAATGTGATCGGCTCATTGTGTTCATCGGAATTGGATAGAATGCTGTTAATCTTAACAAGGCCCAGCCCGGCCGTCATCTCTGTGATCACTTCCTTAGAAAGGTCAGACAATATGCCGTCTGCTTTTTCATGGTGCGAAAGGTAGGAGTACCGCTCATCCTCATTTGGCAGCGGAACTTGAATATCCGCCGTGTACGGGTGTTGAATAAGCCGGCGATTTAAATCTGATAAGTTTTCAGTAAGCAGCACGGTCGTAAAATCGCCTGCCAGAAAGAGCGGGTCATGTGCCCATTTGAGCAGGTACACCAGTGCGTTTCGGTCTTCACTGCCGGCATTCCCGGCATCGCTCATGGGCACGATAGTTTCGGCATGATCAATGATGAGTGCCACACTTCGTTTGTCATTCAGCCGGGTACGGATATACTGTTCCAGCACGGAAAATGCGCCAACTGGATCTTTCGGAAGTTTTTTGCTGTATTCTGTTCCCGCAATGGTATCTTTTCCGGATAGTGCGCGGTTGAAATCAGCCTGGGAGTGCTGATCCCGAAAATATATGCCGGTCGCCCGGTCGTAAAACAGTACCAGCTCCCTGGATCCAAAAAAATCATCTGCCAGGAACGTTTTTAACCGCTCAAATCGGGGCGGGGAACTTTTGACGCGTACCATATCATGGACGTTGCCGTGTATTATAAACTGGTTGAGTGTCCGGCTAAGGTATTTTTTAGCAAATGTTGAGGCCCAGTTGGGATATTGATCCAGCATAATTCTATCTTTGTTATTCCGATGTTACATGATTTGATCAGGTATTTTGTCTGCCACTGAGAGAATACATCTCTTACAGAAATAGATTCTATTCAGGATATCCAAGAATCAATTTTACCGTATCTAAGCGGTTGGGTGTGGCTTTACTGATAATAAACTTATTACCCTGAATAAAAAGCTCTTCGTTGACCTTCGGAATGCGGCCAATATGATTAATGATATATCCTGCCACTGTTTCAAACTCATCGCTGTTTTCCTTCAGATCAATTTCTGGAAATTTTTCCTGTAATTCATCCAGTTCAACATTCCCGCTCAAAATAAATGTATCGAGATCAATTTGTTTTATGAATTCATCTTCCTGGTCGTATTCATCCTGAATATCCCCGACAACCTCTTCTATCAGGTCTTCAATTGTCACCATACCGGCGGTACCGCCATATTCATCAATCACAATGGCTACCGAACTGTTGCTCTGCCGGAATTCTGCAAGCAGATCCTTGGATTTTTTACTGGCGGGAATCAGCTTGACGGGCCGGATAATATCCGCGATCGATTTGGGTGCGTCGAACAGGTCATAGGCAAAGACGACCCCGGTAATATCGTCGATGTTATCCTGATACACCGGAATTTTAGAAAAACCGGATGCTATAAATGTTTTCTGAATTTCTTCGAGCGTGGCGTTCTGGTCTACGGCAACCATCTCGGTGCGCGGCACCATCGTCTCTTTCACCCGTTTATTTGATAATTCAAGAACATTATGCAAAATCTGTGAGTCGTCCTGGTCTAAATCCTCACCGCCGCCTGTATCCCTGAGCTCTTTCAGGATCATCTCTACATCCTGCCGCCGAAATACTTTTTCACTTCGTTCAGTACCCGATTTCAACATATTAACGAGCACCCCGGAGGCTGAGTTTGCCACACTGATCAATGGCCTCAGGACAATGTTCAAAAAACGCAGCGGAACAGCCACAACTTTTACCATAAAATCCGCCTGGATCCGAAAAATAGCTTTGGGAAGGATTTCACCAAAGATCATGATCAAAACAGATGCGATGATGGTTTGTATAAAAAGCACCATCGCCGTTGACGGCGGATCACCCCACCAGCCCTCGTAGATTGACTGTACCGGCTCGAGCAAAAATATGGCCATCAATGTAGCGTAGAGTACATTGATAATGTTATTCCCCACCAGTGTTGTGGTAAGAAATGTTTCCGGGTTTTCGTTGAAAAATGCGAGAGAACGGGATACAAGAGATCCTTTGCGGCTCTCAATTTCCAGCCTGAGCCTGTTGGCTGAGACAAATGCAATTTCGGAGCCGGAAAAAAATCCGCTCGCAAAAATTGTTGCTAAAATAATTGCTATTTCCAAGGAGTTGGTTTAATCGTCTTGAATAGGATTGGAATCGAGCCTGAAAATATAGAAATAAATTCAATCAACTTTTTTATGACTTACGTACGTAATTCCGGACCGTTGCCCCACATTCGGTATCGAGACAGCATCTATTTACCCGTAAATTCCGGCGATCGTTTGTCAAGAAATGCAGCGGTTCCCTCCCGGAAATCATCCGTATTGCAAAGAGATCCAAAAAGAGACGCTTCTGTGGAGTATCCATCGCCTGTTTCAGCTGCATTGATTGCTTTTATCGCCCTGCTGACAGCCAGCGGGCCATTTTTTATGATTCTGCCAAGAATTTTCCGTGCCTCGCTCCCGGGATCTTCAGCCACCACATGATTGACGAGCCCAAGGGTAAGTGCTTTTTCAGCGCTTACCTTGTCTGCGGTCAATATCAATTCCATTGCCTTCGCTTTTCCAACCAATTTGGTCAGGCGCTGTGTGCCGCCATAGCCTGGAATAAGGCCCAGACTTACTTCCGGAAGGCCAAATACTGCCTTTGGAGTGGCAATTCTCAGGTGTGCCGTCATCGCAAGCTCTGCACCACCCCCCAGGGCGTAGCCATGAACGATGGCCACCACGGGTTTCGGACAATTTTCAATCTTCAGAAATATTCGCTGACCCTTTTCGGATGCGGCGCGCCCGCTCTCTTCATTTAAATCGGCCAGTTCAGAAATATCTGCGCCTGCAACAAATGCTTTTTCCCCTGCACCTTCCAGTATCAGCCCCCTGATCTCTTTATCGTTGGCAATGGTATCAAAAACCGATTCCAGCTCATTCAGCACGCTGTTGTTAAGTGCGTTCAGTTTTTCCGGGCGGTTAATGGTCAAAACCGCTATACCGTTGTCTTCTTTTCTTAATTCGATGGTTTCGTATGTAGCAGGCATAGGGTCCTATTCTTTCACGTTTTGTTCAGTTCGTTTGTGGATGTTTTCTGCTTCTTTACGAAGCTTGGCCAGTTCCAGCTCCTGGTCAAGCTCTTCGAAGCCGGGCAGAAGGCTCCTGTCCAGCTCTTCAATAATGGTTGTTGCTTCTTCCATCTCATCCAGGAGGTAGTCCAGTTTGCTTCCCACATCATCGGCGTTTGGCATCGTCATCGACTGCTCGTAAATAAAACGGGTTGCATCCTCAATCGTTTCAAGATGGGTCTCGCATATCAGATACTTCTCTTTTGCAACATCAAACTTGTTCAGCCGCTTTTTAAGAATTCGCACCCGCCGCTGTTTGGTATCGCGCAGGCTTTTTGATTCAATAGTATTGATCTGTTCCTCCTGTTGCTTGACTTCATTCTGAAGCTCTTCCTCTACTTCAGAATTCATATAGATCTGGTAGCGCCTGTACATATCAAGAAGTTTGAGATAGGTGGCCAGAAGATCATCCAGTTTCTTTTCAATATGTTTAAGAACGCCCTTTGAGCTGTACGGGAGATTGGAAAAGCTTTGTTTTACCTCCGATGCGATATGCTTTAATACCAGGAACCGTTTTTGTGAACGTACATCCAGCTGATAAAAAAGAGCCTTGTCGCCTTCGTCATCCATTTTTTCCTGTTTCTTTTTCTGAATAACGGACTGCCGGTAAGAACTCAAATTTGGCACCACACCGAGGTATATCAGTTCTATACCAAAGGTGATGGTCAGTATTGCGTTTGGTGTAAGGCCTGCATCGCTAAACACCAGTGCCGAGATCGTTGCCACCAGAAGCGAGACAAGGTTTGCCGGATGCAAAAACGCCTCGCGTGTAAAATTAATACTTGAGGATTTATCGTCACTCCTGTTCATGATCCTCCCGGTGTTTATCGGATCGCGTTTCCGGGTTTGCTTGTGGTCCTACAGTCTTTTTTACCTGCAGCTGTTCCGCCTGCTCCTCCAGGTCGTCGTAGAGCATGCCCATTTCGCGCTTTATTTGCTTTAGGGAGTCTCTCGCTTTCTCCTTCCGGAGCTGCTGATCCCGTTCAGCATCAGCCTCTTCTTCAGGACTTAAAATATCTTCCATCGCAAGATCAAGTCGTGCTTCCATCGACGCCATTTTATATCGCACTTTTCCAAGAAAATGATCCACGGATTCCAACAGGTCATCCGCATTCATCTGGTTTAGCGCGTGGGAGGCTTTTTTAGCGTAGCTTGAACTTCGGAGTTTCTCTTTTGCATCCCGAATACTTCGATAATGTTCTTTGTACTCCTCCTTCAATCGCTCCCGTTCTTCACGACTCGAATCACTCATGTCCTTTTGTGATTAAGATTTAGACTTTGTTCGATCTTTTTTCCCAACCGTTTTTTCGGAATCGGTTTCTTTAGAATCACTGTCGATCGAGATTTTCTTTTCACTGCTCTGAATATCTTTGCCCATCTCCGACTTGAATTGCGAAACCAGTTCCTGGGCACGCAGCTTCTCCGCATTCGCTTCGATCTCCATTGTTTCTGTGTCCACGCTATCGAGGGCAATCTCCATCCGGGCTTCGTTCTTAGCAGTCTCTTCATTCAGGCGGTTCATCATTTCGTTATGTGTTTGATCCATTCCACCCATTTCAAACGATTCCAGGGTATCAGCCACCTTTGCCTGCCATTCGGCGCGTTCACTTGCCCTGAGTGCCTCGCGGGCCTCTTTAATCTTTTTATCTTTTTCGCGCATAAACGCCTTCTTCACTTTTTGGGCCTTCTCGTAGGCTTGTTCCGCAAACTGCAGCTGCTCCCGGGAGTGTTCAAGGTTTTCGCGCATTTTTTCAAGCTGTAGTGCATAGCCCTCGGCAAGGTCATCACGGTCAGCGTTGATAGCAGATTTTATTTTCGATGTAATCTCAGAGATCGTTTTTTCGTACCGGTTAACCTCCTTCCGAAGCATTACAACATTCGCCTTAACCGTGGCGATATTCTCATTCATCTCGGGAATTTGATCGTTTAACTCCCTGATATTTTGTTCCAAAATCAGCTTGGGATTTTCCATGGAGTTTACGACTCCGCCGAACATGGATCGAATTGCTCTTATTAATCTATCAAACATAGTGTTTTTTATTTGTGCCTGTTATGGTGTACCAAACGTTGCTGCAGATTTTCATCTGCCCGCTTCTAACATAATAAATTACAGCTTAAAAGCTTAATGCGAGGAGTTTAAAACCTTAACTTTAGTAACGTTGTGTACAGATTCTATTGTGCAAATTGCTCATGTATGCCACTCCTGTCAACACGCAGCGCAACGGTGCCGGACGCCTCCGGTTTCTCTGCCGATATAGAAATTGCGTTAATCATCGCTTCGCCGCAGGGTTTCAGCATCGAGTCATTGTTCGTATGTAAGACGGCAAAAGTTTCGTCTTGTTCAACATAATCCCCAACTTTTTTTCGAAGTATAAATCCGGCAGCAGGATCTACGGCAGCCTCTTTCGATCGGCGGCCGGCTCCCAGTTCAAGCGACACCATCCCCATCGCAAACGCGTCCATTGCTGTAATATAACCGCTTTTGGGTGAACGAACCGGCTGCCTGAATTCTGCATAGTTGTAACGATCCGGGGCTTCAATCACTCGGGTATCGCCGCCATGAGCCCGCACAATATCCACCCATTTTCGAAAAGCGGATCCATCGCTGACGGCACGCCGGCTTTTCTCAATTCCCTCCTCGATGGTTGCGGCTTGTTTTCCAAGGTGGATCATCGTCCCCGCCAGTAGATGCGATATCTCCATGACGTCGGCCGGACCATCTCCCTGCAGCCCTTCAATACTTTCTTTCACTTCAAGCCAGTTACCCACAGCATAACCAAGCGGCTGCTCCATATTTGTCAGGTAGGCAATGGTCTCTTTACCAAACTCCTCACCGATGCCAACCAGCGTTTCAGCAAGTCGGACGGCATCCTCTTTTTTCTTCATAAACGCTCCCGACCCGAATTTCACATCCAGGACCAGTGCATCGATGCCCTCGGCAAGCTTTTTACTCATAATGCTTCCCGCAATTAACGGAATAGACTCTACCGTAGCCGTAACATCCCGGAGTGCATACAGCCGCTTATCGGCCGGTGCAATATCTTCCGTCTGCCCTGCCAGCACCATCTGCTCCGCTTCCAGTATTTCCCGATAACGCTCCAGGGTGATGTCGACCGTAAATCCGGGAATGGACTCCAGTTTATCGAGTGTGCCGCCGGTATGGCCAAGCCCCCGGCCTGAAATCATCGGAACAGGCACACCGCAGGAAGCAACGATCGGTGCCAGGATCAGCGACAGTTTATCCCCAACGCCTCCTGTTGAGTGCTTGTCCACTTTTGTTCCGGGAATATCTCTCAAATCGAGTACAATGCCGCTATACAGCATGGCCCTGGTCAGCGCGGCGGCCTCTGCATCACTCAGCCCGTTCAGGAACGAGGCCATCAAAAAAGCACTCATCTGGTAATCCGGGATCTGATCATCGGTGTAGGCGCGAATGAGCCGCTCAATTTCTGTATCAGAAAGGGATTGGCTATCTCTTTTTTTGCGGATCAGCGGTACCGGGTTAAAGCTACTATCGGACATATACGGGCAAATATTTTTAATTAATGAATCATGCTAAGGTAGTATTTCTAACGTTTAAATAATAAGAATGAAATTAGCCATTCACTGTATTGACTATTTCAGCTGGAGAAAGGTTACATTATCTCAATTTCTGGTGTCATTTCTTTTCATAGCACTTGGTTTTTAAAGTTCCTACTATTGGCCAAACTGGCATGGTACGTGTTATGGATAAATCTTACGTCTCAATCTTAATTTATGAAAGTCCTGGCAAATCGCTATCTCTACAAGTTTCGTGACCTGCTCCCTGCATCGATTGAGATGGACACGTTCAGCCCGGGAGATCTCCCCAAAAATGTGCATACGTACGATGCTTTATTCGTCAACACCACGACGAAACTGAATGCTCAAACGCTGCCGGAAACGGGAAATATTTCGTTTGTTGGAACCGGTTCTTCCGGCACAGATCACCTCGACCTGGACTATCTCCACTCCAATGGTATTCAAACAGCCGATGCAGCCGGCTGTAATGCCGTTGCCGTTGCCGAATATGTGCTGACCGCCATTCTTTGTTACCAGCAGACGTCAGGGATTCAACGTTCGGATTTACTGGTCGGCCTCGTTGGGGAAGGACACGTTGGCAGCGAGGTATCGCGGCTCTTTCACCGTTTTTCCATTCCGTATATCTCGTACGATCCACCGAAAGAAAGCCGCGAGGCAGACTACCGTTCGGCCCACTTTGACCAGTTGAAGAAGTGCAATATTCTCACGTTTCACACACCCTTTACCCAAACCGGGTCGTACCCCACCTATCATCTACTCTCCCGGTCCTGGTTTCAAGAAAAAAACTATCACCTCTTGATTAACACATCGCGGGGCGGTGTTGTAGATGAAAACATTGTGCTTGAAGAACTCGGCAGCAGGCGCCTCTCAAGCGCGGTAATCGATGTGTGGGAGGGAGAACCGATGTTCCATACACTCCTGGCACAGAAATCATTTTTTGCAACGCCGCACATTGCCGGCTACTCCCGGCAGTCGAAGGAACGAGCCTCGCGGATGATTATTGAGCAGTTTTGCAGACATATGGAATTCCCCATGCCCGTTTCACAACCAGATGAAACCAAAACCATGAATCTGAACCGGGAGTATACGTCCCTGGACCAGATCCTGCTGGATTTACACCCTATCGATCGGCTCGACAAAGAGATGAAATCAGTAGCTAAACTGCCGGCAGATCAGCGAGCAGATACGTTTGCGAGGCTACGCTCGGAGTGGCCGCTCAGATACGAATACGGCTGCATCAAAATTGATAAAAAGTATATGACGCAGTTTCCCGAACTACGCCTGCTCGGTATTCAGCCCAAATAATTGAAACGCATTTGATGTGGTTCGTTCGGCAATCTCTTCAAGGCCCATTTCCTTTAGTTTCGCAAGGTTTTTTGCCGTGTGACGCATGAAGGCCGGCTCGTTGCGCTCTCCCCGCTTTGGTTCCGGGGCCAGGTACGGTGCATCAGTCTCCAGTATCAGCCGTTCAACCGGCATTTGCTGAACGACGTTGTCAACTCCCGCATTTTTAAATGTAGAAACACCCCCGACGCCAAGGTGGAGTCCGATGTCGAGAGCTCGTCTACCCTGCTCTTCAGTACCTGTAAAACAGTGCCAAACTCCCGTTAGGGAGCCGTCTTGTTCATCCTCAATTATATCGAGCAGATCATCCGTGCTATCGCGGTTGTGAAGAACAATCGGCTTCTTCAGGGTTTTTGCAACTCTGCAGTGCATCCGCAGACTCTCGGCCTGTTCTTCTACATAATTTGTGCTCCAATAGTAGTCAAGACCGGTTTCGCCAACGCCCACAATGTCGGGGGAGGCACACGATTCAAAAAGCCGGTCTTCCTCGTCAAGTCTCGATCCTGAAACCTCGCATGGATGAACTCCCATCATTTTGTAAAAGGAGATCCCGGGATACTCCAGGTTGTCCATCTGTTGTAGTGATAGCCAGTCGATAGCCGGCAGGAAGATATGCCGGATACCGGCGTCTGCCGCCCGTTGATATACGTCCTGCAGGTCGTCTGTGAATGCGTCAAGATATAGATGCGAGTGTGTGTCCGTTAGATTCACGCTGCTATTTATTTGGTTGGTTGGTTGAAACGATAAGCTACAAATTATGCAGGCGAATAGTGAACCTCTGACCGGATGGTACAGATCACCCGTGATAGTCGGCGAGCCCGGCTATGACACCGGATTTTACTGAAAAAGAGTCAAACCCCCGGTCTTCAGCGATACGATGAAGATGGCCTGAATGAGCATTCGCTACTGATCCGGTAAATACAATCCTGTCGTCTGCCTGCGGACGGAGGAATCGGAATTGCGAGTCCAGGAACTGTTCAAAGCAGCCGGTCACAATGTTCAAAAGTTCACCCCTGCACTCCTTCTGAAGCACGTGGCCCGCCACGGATGCAAGCTCCCTGTTTGGCTGTTCGCTTCCGTAAATTTTATTCATCCAAACCGAATAGCCATCCGTTCCCAGGGTGTTTTGAACCTGTGTGACGGAGTGCTCATCCAGCTCATTGCGAAAATAAGCACGAAGAATCTCCTTTCCGATATGTGCCGCGCTTCCTTCGTCTCCAAGTATATATCCCAGTGAGAGGGATCGGTCCGTAATCTTTCCGCCGGAGTAACGCCCGCATATTGAACCTGTGCCCAGTGCGGCAATTATTCCATCCCGATCCTGCAAATGAGCACGGGCTACACCCGTCAGATCGTCCTGAACATCAATTTCCAAAGCCGACGTTGCATTTTGTAACGCCATGCGCACCTTTTTTACAGGCTCCTTGCCGTGGCAGCCGGCACCGTAAAAAAAGACGTGGTCAATATTCAATCGTACATTTTCCGGGATTACCGAGATTTCACGCATCATTTGTTTCACCGTTTGATACGCCGGGTGGAGTCCTTCTCCGCTAAAAAACTGGCGCTCCGACGTACCGATACATACCCAATCTGTTTTTGTACCTCCACTGTCAGCAATTAAAATATTCATTATCTGCCGAATTCCGTTTGTGTTCACTGCAGTCAAAGAATCAGGTATTATCCGCTTAGAGTCAATTTCAATTTTCTATTCACATCCATCGGCTCGCTTTTGTACTTTGCATTATGGTGATTTTAAAACAACAAACAGAGCCATGAGTTTAACCTATACCAACTATTTAAATATTGACAAACTCCTTGAGCTCCAGGAGCCCCAGTCTGATCCTGCAGAGCATGATGAAATGCTCTTTATCATTATTCACCAAAGCTATGAACTCTGGTTTAAACAGATTCTCCATGAGTTTGATAAACTCAGAGACGATCTTGAAGCGGGACAAACCTGGGCCTCCGCCAAAACCATGCGGCGTATTCTCACCATTCTGAAAACCATGGTGTCACAGATCGATATTCTTGAGACGATGACGCCGCTGGAGTTCAACAGTTTTCGGGGATTTTTGCAGCAGGCCAGCGGGTTCCAGTCGGTGCAGTTTCGCGAAATGGAGATTATTTGCGGGATACGGTCCAGTCACATCATCGAAGTGCACAACGATCAGCCGGACCTCCGTCAAAAACTCCTGGACCGCCAAGATGAATCAACCCTTTGGGAGAGTTTTTGCCGCTACCTGCAGCTCATGGGGCATCCAATGACCAATCCTGAACGGTCCAATGAGGAGGGCTTGATTCATCATCCATCAGAACAAAATCAATCGGTTCTTATAGATATTATGAACAACGATCCGGAAGCGGCTCTGCTTTGCGAACTGTTCGTAGATTACGATGAGGGCCTTCAGGAGTGGAGGTATCGCCATGTAAAAATGGTGGAGCGAACCATAGGCACAAAAAAGGGAACGGGCGGCTCCGATGGCGTCCACTATCTTTACAAAACGCTGAACAACCCCATCTTTCCCGATTTGTGGAAAATACGCACTAAATTTTGAACGGGGATACGATACACTTGGTTTGAGCAACGAACCAATTTTCCACTGATACCTTCTTGAGTATGAGCAGTTCAGAATTGAATGAAAAAAATTACTTGCGTATCTGCTTCATCAACTGGGCACTCTCTGTACCGCTGCTTCTGATTTTTGCCTGGCCCTATTTTATCATTTCACAGCTTGTAGAAATCCCAAAAATTGTGGCGTTTCCGGGCTCCATACTCTTCGCTCTTCCGTTTATGCTTACCCTGCTTCACGGACATGTTACCATGGCGGTAGGCGCCATCCACCGGAAACACTACTACAACTGGCTTCAACAGTACCCGTTCACCTACGGCCTGCTCTTTCACCCCATAATCATTCGCACGCGATTCAGGGTTACCCTCTTTTTTACCAGTTGCCTTCTATTTGTCGTGGGTTATATGATGGCCTGAGGTGTGTCAGACGGTCATAATAGTCCGTTTACCGCAAGGGCAGTCAAAAGAGCCAGCAGTGCGGACAGAAGCGTTCCAATCAGCACGTATTCAGCAAATAATCTGTTTTCAAACTCCTTGTAGCGAACCACGCCTTTTGCCGTTAAGATAAAGCCAATTGCGGCAAACTGACCTGCAACAGCAAACAAAAATATAAAAACCCGCTCCAGCATGCCGATCACGCGTCCTGTGTTATATTCGCTGTCAGAAACCGTATGATCTGCATCTCCGAGCGGTTCCAGTTTTAGCAGTGATAAACTATACCTAAGCACAATATTCATTTCGTTCAGTACCAACAGCCCGCCGCAGAAAAGGATTGCCGCCGCATTTAGGCTCTCTGCGATATTCTGGCCTGATTCATATACAATGTTTACCACGTAGAGCTCAGGCCGTGCATTCAGCAGCGGACTGAATATAATTCCAAGCACGATGATATGCATCAGGAGTGTGAACAGGCGTTTTTTACTAATCTGTTCAGCCGATTTTTCGAAATACACGACGGCTGCCGGCGAAAATATCAAGTAGGCCAGGAGTAGAAACCATGCCATGTTTATTTCAATAAGCAGAAGAGATAGAAGTGGAATTGCAGATGTTTTCAGGATTTTTCCGGCTGACGCCCCGTTGTCCTCGAATGTCAGTGGAAGTCTGGACAGAAGCAGAAGACTCAGGGTGATGAAGAATAATGTCTCGCTCATGTCGTATCCATACGTTGCAATTCGTTCTGCATCACGCGTGTAATGCTATCTTTCAAATGAATTACGAGCTCAAGATTGCCATCTTCCCGGTTTTTATACACCGCCGACTCTGAAATTCCCAGCCTTTCAGCGATTCTTTTAACCGGATGATCTTTGTTCAGCATAACCAGGATTTTATAACGGCTCCCTTTCCAGCGTTTCATCGTTGCAGAGAGCAGATCCAGGGAGTGATTTATCAAGTCTGTTACCGCTTGTGTCTCGGGCCGTTCGGATGCATGGCTAATCTGTACCCGGATCATTTGACCTGACTGCTTGAGCTCATTAATACCGTTTCGTGCTTCATGGAACGCCGGTCCGTCCATCCCGAGCGCCTGTTTTTTATTCAGTGCTGTTGCTATTTCTCCCATCGATATTGAAAACCGGACTCTGACCGGGTAGAGCTGCGCCGCTATCTCGAAACAATCATCCAATAGTGACGACACATCGCTATACACCGCCTGGAACTCATCCCCAAGAGTGATGGTAAACGGGGACACAATCGAGGACGACCGGCTGTTTACGCGCTCTATTTGCTGCAACAAAAGCTCCTGGACCTCCCCTCTGCGGTCCCGGGTCATCTCCTTGGATTTTACCACATCTCCAATTATAACAATCATATGCACTGGTTTATTCAACTAATACAGTTAAATATACAAAATTTACACCGTATTGGTTGAATTATTTTACCAACCATTTTAGTTGAAATTAGAATATTTCAACCACTACGGTTCATAACAAGTGCTAAACGATCGATTCCCGGTATGGAGCCGGCTCTGGATGGTTAAAGTATACCCCGCCCTTAGTAGGCTGTGCCTTTTTTAATATCCTCAACCACAGACGGATCCAGCAGGGTGGATGTATCCCCCAGATTATCGACGTCATTCGCCGCAATTTTCCGGAGAATTCGGCGCATAATTTTTCCTGACCGGGTTTTCGGAAGTCCACTAACGATCTGGATTTTATCCGGTTTTGCAATGGGCCCGATAATTTTTGTCACCAGATCATGCACCTCTTTTTTCAATGCCTCGGGGTCATCCGGCTGTTTTTCACAGATCATAAATGCAAATACTCCCTGCCCTTTCACATCATGCGGGTAGCCGACAACGGCCGTCTCCACAATCTGTTTATGTTCGTCAATGGCATTTTCGATTTCGGCGGTTCCCAGCCTGTGGCCCGAAACGTTCAGCACATCATCCACACGTCCTGTTATCCGGTAGTAGCCATCTTCATCGCGCCGGCAGCCATCCCCCGTAAAATAGTAGCCTTTATAGGCGCTCATGTAGGTTTCCAGGTAGCGGTCATGATCACCCCAAACCGTACGCGCAATACCGGGCCATGGATGTTTAATACAGAGGTTGCCGTTTACGCCATTGCCCTCAATTTCATTTCCATCTTCATCCATCAGAACAGGGCTGATGCCGGGCAGCGGGAGTGTTGCAAACCCGGGTTTGGTTGGAGTAATCCCCGCCAGTGGCGAAATCATGATGCCGCCGGTTTCCGTCTGCCACCAGGTATCTACAATCGGGCATTCGCCTCCGCCGATATGATCGTTATACCAGTTCCAGGCCTCTTCGTTGATTGGCTCCCCGACACTTCCCAGCACTTTGAGCGAGCTGAGATCGTACTTTTTCACATAATCAAGATCGTAGCTCATCAGTGCACGAATGGCGGTTGGAGCGGTATAGAAATGTGTAACTTCATATTTCTCTACAACTTCCCATAGACGGCCGGGATCGGGATAGGTTGGCGTACCCTCAAAAATAATGCCAGTAGCACCGTTAAACAGCGGCCCGTACATAATATAGGAGTGGCCGGTAATCCATCCGGCATCGGCCGTACACCAATAGACATCCTCTTCCTCCACCTGAAACACATTGCGGAAGGTATAGCTTGTGTAGACCATGTAGCCGCCACACGTATGCAGAACCCCCTTTGGTTTGCCCGTGGACCCCGAGGTATAGAGAATAAAGAGAGGGTCTTCGGCATTCATTTCCACAGCAGTATGCTCTTTCGATGCATTGCGAATCAGCATATGCCACCACTCATCGCGTCCTTCAACCCAGTCAATATCGCGGTTGGTGCGCTGGCAGACAATGACATTCTTCACGTTGGGGCAGCTCTCCAGGGCCTCATCAGAGATATCCTTCAGAGGAACGTGCTTATCCCCGCGGCGAAGTCCATCATTCGTAATCAACATTTTAGCATCGCAGTCGTCAATTCGTTCGGCCAGCGCCTGCGCGGAAAACCCGGCAAACACGATCGAATGGACCGCACCAATCCGTGCACAAGCCAGAGCGGCAATAATCAGTTCCGGAGTCATGGCCATGTAAATGCAGACACGATCGCCCTTCTCCACGCCTTTACTCTCCAGGACGTTGGCAAACCGGCACACATCTTCATGGAGCTGGCGATAGGTAATCGTCCGGCGAAAACTGTCCGGGTGATTGGGCTCAAAAATAAAGGCGGTTTTATTTCCAATGGTATTCAGATGGCGATCCAGGGCATTTTCAGTTATGTTCAGCTTTCCGCCTTCAAACCACTTGATATCCCCTTTTTCAAACCCACCGGAGTGAACCTTGTCCCAGCTTCGGCGCCAGTAAAACGTTCCCGCCTCGTGTTCCCAGAACTTCAGCCGGTCGGATTCACTCTTTTCGTAGGTCTCTTTGTATTCATCGAATGATTTGATGTTGAGCCACATAATATATCGTCTATTTAAATTGTTGGGTTATTTTTGCACGTAAACTAAAAGCGCTTCTATGTTTACGCTTTTTATCCGCTTTTTCAAGTATTTTTTAAAATATTATTTCTACCTGTCTTTTTTAATTTCAACCGGCAACAACCTACCAAGATACAATTCAGCATCTGTTAATCGTCTGCCAATATTGTTTCATCAAACGAATTTGCTCAGATATTCTGTTTCTCAATCTGTATGAAACATATCAACAAGGATAATATCGGCTACAGCGTCATCACGGAGTGGTTCACTGACCAAAACTGGCAGCCCTTCAATTGGCAGCAAGAGGTTTGGGATGCCTGCCTGGCCGGAAAAAATGGTCTGCTTAACGCGCCAACCGGCAGCGGAAAAACATTTGCACTCTTTATGCCGGTTCTGATCGATTGGATGAACACATACCCCGACTCCTATCAGGATCAATCGTCGAACGGCTGCCGGCTGATCTGGATCACGCCGCTTCGGGCCCTTGCCAAGGATCTTGAAGCAGCCATGCAGCAGGTCGTTGACGATCTCGGTATTCCGTGGCGGGTGCAGAGACGAACCGGGGATGTCTCTTCCTCAGTCAAACAGAAGCAGAAAATCAGAATGCCTGAGGTGTTGATCACCACCCCGGAGAGCCTCCATATTCTGTTGGCTCAAAAAGAGTATCCAAAACGATTCAAAAATCTCTCCACGGTTGTCATAGACGAATGGCATGAATTGATCAGCTCAAAACGGGGCACGCAGACAGAGCTGGGTCTCTCTCGCCTGCGCGGACTAAACCCGGGACTCAACGTTTGGGGAGTATCCGCCACCATAGGCAATCTTGATGAAGCCCGGGACGTTCTCCTTGGTGTTGACGATGACAACCCGCCGCCGGTCACCATTCAAGCGGATCAGTCAAAAACCATCCATGTACACTCCGTACTGCCGGATGATGTGGAAAAATTTCCCTGGACCGGTCACCTGGGCACCAATTTGCTCCATAAGGTGCTCCCCATTCTGGACAAAAGCGGATCAACCCTGATCTTCACCAACACACGTGCTCAATCTGAGATCTGGTTTCAGCAGCTGTTGGAGGCAAAACCCGATCTTGCCGGAACAATTGCTCTCCATCACGGATCGCTGGACCGGAATATCCGTGACTGGGTTGAAGATGCCCTGCACAGCGGCCTCATAAAAATCGTGGTATGCACGTCCAGCCTCGACCTGGGTGTGGATTTCGCGCCGGTCGACACAGTAATCCAGGTAGGCAGCCCAAAGGGAGTTGCCCGTTTTCTTCAGCGCGCCGGGCGGAGCGGCCATCAGCCCGGAGCCGACAGCACCATCTGGTTTGTGCCTACCCATGCACTTGAATTGATTGAAGCTTCAGCGCTGAAAGATGCCGTTCACGACAAAAAAATGGAGACGCGCGATCCGATCCTGAAGCCGTACGATGTGTTGATTCAGTATTTGATTACACTTGCGGTTTCAGAGGGATTCCGGCCGGAAACCATCTACCGCGAGATTAAACAGACATTTGCCTACCAGACCCTTAACCGCCGGGAATGGTCCTGGATTCTTGATTTTATTCAAACCGGCGGCCGGTCGCTGGGCCGGTACGACGAATACAATAAAGTGATCGTGGACGATGATGGCAGATGGCGCGTGTGGGACCGGACCATCGCCCGGCGACACCGAATGAGCATCGGCACCATTGCCAGCGACTCGATGCTGCGGGTACGGTATCTGAAAGGGCGAACGCTTGGCAGGGTCGAGGAGTGGTTTATTTCGCAGCTCAATACCGGCGACACCTTCTGGTTTGCCGGCCGAAATCTGGAACTGGTCAAAATTAAAAATATGACCGCATATGTTCGCCGTGCCGGGGGAGCCAGCAGCAAAGTTCCCAGTTATTTGGGTGGGCGGATGTCACTCTCTTCCAACATGAGTGATCGGCTGCGCCGCAAACTCCAGGATGCGCGTTCCGCAGATACCGCTTCCGTTGATCTGCAAACGATTAAACCCATTCTTGATATACAAAACAAACGCTCTATCGTACCCGCTCCCGGGCAATTTCTAATTGAAAAATCGTGGTCAAAAGAGGGATGTCACTGCTTCTTTTTTCCATTTGAGGGACGATACGTCCATGAAGGAATGTCAGCACTATTTGCGCACAGAATTTCAAAAATTATGCCGATCTCATTTTCTATCGCCATGAACGATTACGGCTTTGAGCTGCTCAGTGACCAAGACATTCCGGTACAAGAGGCGATAGATCGGAACCTGTTTACAGAAGAGGATCTTGTAAAAGATATCATGGGAAGCCTGAACGACACCGAACTTGCCAAACGGAGATTCAGGGGCATCAGCCAGATTGCAGGCCTTGTATTTAAAGGATTTCCGGGAAACCAGAAAAAGGGAAAACATCTGCAAATGTCCTCAGGTCTTTTTTTTGATGTGTTTATGGAATATGAACCCGATCATCTGCTGATACGACAAGCCTATGACGAGGTCTTAAACGAACAGCTTGATGAAGCCCGCCTCAGGAAATCCCTTCAGCGGATCCACACGCAAGAGGTCATCCTTAAAGAGATTGATCGATTCTCACCTTTTGCATTCCCTATTTTTGTAGACCGGCTGAGGGAGCGGCTCTCTTCAGAAAAATTAATCGACCGCGTCATGAAAATGCAGAAAGAGCTTGAAAAAGAATAACGTATGCTGGAAATAGAGATCAAGAACCACAGCTTTACCCTTCTTACAGAGAAAGCATTGTTTTGGAATAACAGTCGTACGCTAATTTTGAGCGACATCCACCTTGGAAAATCTGGCCACTTCAGGCGTTCAGGCATAGCCGCACCACAGCAGATTAATGAAACCAACCTGCTCCGCTTGTCGAACCTTATTAAAGACACAAACCCGCAAAGAATTCTCATTCTCGGTGACCTGTTCCACAGCAGTCAGAATAAGGAGTGGAGCCGGTTTGAAGAGTGGAGACGAGAGTGCAGCCGGAAAGAGTTTCACCTGGTCATGGGAAATCATGATTTTCTTGATGAGCGTTCCTACAGCAACGCAGCCATTCAATGCCACAAGCAGTTTGAGGAGTCCGGGTTCCGGTTTACACATATTCCGGAAGAGCCCGCTACCCCGGGTTCTTTCACATTTTGCGGTCATATTCACCCGGGCGTTCGCCTGAAAGGGCCGGGCAGACAATCACTTCACCTCCCCTGTTTTTTCCAGGCCGATAACCAAATGATACTGCCGGCCTTTGGTGAGTTTACAGGTTGTAGCTTCGTTGATATCAACGGTGCCGATCAACTTTATGCAGTGACAGAATCCAAGATTGTATCCTTAAAAAATAAGATTTAAACCATTTTTACTACTATGAAACCGTTGATACTCATCACTGCTTTTGTAATTATCCTTGGGCATAACATTCAAACAACTTCCGCACAAGATGTACACGATTCACTTTACAAACTGAACGAATCCAGGCTCGGTTTTACTCAAAACGGGATGACTGTTCTTGGTGGCTGGGCAATCAGCAATATAGCAGTGTCAGGTGTAGGTTTGGCGGTTACTTCTGGGAGGGTACGCCATTTTCACGAAATGAATGTTGCATGGGGCAGCGTAAATCTTCTGATCTCCGGGCTTGGGTACAGGTCGGCTGCCCGCAAAGACCCGAATGACTACACGCTAAGCGAAACTGTGCGTGAGCAGCAAAACTTTCAAAAGGTTTTGCTCTTCAATGCGGGCCTGGATCTTGGGTATGTGGCATTGGGTGCGTACCTGTGGGAGCGTGGAATCGGTACAAACAACCGCCGCTCCGTGGGATATGGACAGTCGATCATGCTGCAGGGAGGATTTCTATTCGTCTTCGATATGTTGATGTATACGCTCAGTCGAAACCATAGCCGGAGACTCTTCAAAATAATGGACACTTTCACTGTACATGGCAGTGCAGGTGGATTCAGCATCCGCTTTTAGCTCGACATTTTCCGCTTAAAACTGTGATGAAGTTTGTGGATCAGCCTGGATTTCTTTGTCCGGACATTCGCGTTTGAGAGTCCAAATTTACGGCTAATCTGTTTGGTATTGGCGTCCGGATGTGCCAGCATGTAAGTAATGAGCTCACGATCATCGGGCGATAGCTCCTCGAGGCAGAGCTCCAAAATTTCCATTCGCTCCTCTTCAATGAGCGTTTGTACCTGATCAGCCGGCGATACATAGTGCCGGTATTCTTCAAAATCAGACACATAGCGATGTTGCGATTTTTTGTATTGAAGATAGGTGTGTCGTGCGGTTGTAATCAGGTAGCTAAAAATATATTTCCTGTCGTTAATCTTATTCTCTCTTATTCTCTCAAAAACATCCAGAAACGCCTGGTGAGCACATTCAGCCGCTTCAATTGCTGTGGCCCCCATCACAACCTGAAGGTAATCTTCGAGGCGCGGCATCACCTCGCGCAGCAGTTCGTTTGCGGTATCTTCATCCCCGTGTTGTAGTGCTTCTACTAAATCTGAATAGTCTATTCGCTGCACGATACCCAAAGTGAATTAAAATTTTGATGAGAAAATTTTATAAAAGATGAAATTGACGTCAGTACAATTTACTTTATCATACAAATGATTTTAGAAAAAAAATATTTTATTTCCATTAGTCATAAAAAAAACTTACAATTAGATAAGAACATTGACTGCTATGTTTGCTCTATTTACGGAAAAGAGTGAAATCAATCGTGAATAGTTTAACACCGTAAACCTTAACTACGTGATTTTATTTACATCTACAGTTTCCGGAATGTCTGCTACACCTTCCCTGTTTCTCTGATTCGTGTATTCAGGGCATACGTCTCCCGTCTCAAATCAATGCTCTTTTTTTCAAGTATTGATTTCAGTGAGTCACATCAGGTGGTTTTCTCCACAGAGTTTAGGACCCGGGCCAACGGATGTAAGTAAATATCTATACCATAATGCACTTTTATAATCGCTGATAAATGCAGTCTGCATCTTTTATCGGCAGATCAACCACAACCTTAAGTCTAAATATCATTTATTATGAAAACTCTACACACCAAACTTGCGTCAATTTTGCTGATTTTCGCATTTGCAACCGGCTGCGCCTCCATGACCGACGCCAACGCCGACCTTCCTGAAACCGAAGAGACCTCCATCACCACCTCCACAACCGACGGCTCCTTCTGGGATTCCACCTCCGGCGATGATATGGACCCTATTATTCGACGACCTCAAACTGGCGGTGTTCTCGAATAAAATTTGATCTTAGCAGACACATCACATTTTAAATCTAAAATTAGCTTCTATTATGAAAAATTTACTCACCAAACTCGCTTCACTTCTCCTGGTTTTCGCATTTGCAACCGGATGCGCCTCGATGACCGACGCCAATGCCGACCTTCCCGAAACCGAAGAGACCTCCATCACCACCTCCACAACCGACGGCTCCTTCTGGGATTCTACCTCCGGCGATGATATGGACCCTATTATTCGACGACCGCAAACTGGCGGTGTTCTCGAGTAGGGTAAAACTTATATTTTTTGCGCAGAGACCGATAATAGACAATCAGATATTTCTGTTTGATTAGGTACTCAGAATGCAAGTACTATAATTGTTTCTTATTTATTTGTAAATGCGCTTCTCATATTTTCTTTTAATTTTCCTGCTATCGATACCAGGATATTCATTTTCTCAATCCTACCAGATTGAGATATATGGAGACCTTCTTGAGCAGGACAGCGTTGCCTCTGAGGCATTATGGAGTACCGCGGTCATGTATCACAGCCTCACCGAATCAGATAAAAAGGAATTCTTACAGGGATTGTCCTCGGAGAAGATAAAGTCTATTCTCAAAAATACGACCTCTTTGAACTCAATCTTAAAATTGGGGAAAGAATATAATTCAGAGCATCTGCTACTTGCCTACCTTCTAAATCAAAAGAAAAAGTCCTTAAGAGAAAGAGAGTTTGCTGCATTTTACGCACAAAATTTAACTACAAGTAAACTATACTCGATTAATCGCAGTGTAGTTAATGAAACTATTCTGGGTTCAAAATTCTACGAATCGAAACCCGACATATTTACACTCTTTCTGCTTGGTAATTACAACAGGGTGGTCAGGGTCGTTGATAGAAAATTTTATAATTACACAATTGAGAATAACGATAGATTTTTTAATCAACGCGGCATTAGTGAGTTAAAACGGCAATTATACCTTGCCACCTATTTTAACTCTCTTTACACACTCAATCAATTCAACCAAATACCCTCCATTTATGATCAATTAATGGATTTGGATTTATTCCCGATATCCTATGAAAAAAGAAACCTCTACTGGGGCTTGGATTATGTGATGTATAGCCTGGGCCACCTTGACCGTAGCCTGGAAGTGCAAAGGGAGTATTCCATGCCGCTATCAGACTACCTTGGCGACCAGGGAGGCCTTGACTCTATCTACTCCAGCTATGGTGGCTATCTTTACATACTTGGCAAATACAGAGAAGCACGGGAGGTGTTTGAAACAACGCTTTCACGATCGGAAGATTTTGACGATGAAAAGCTGACCACCCTCTACAACAACCTGAGCCTGGTCTATTTCAAAACCGGCGAGTCCGGAAAATATATCGATACCCAGCTGAAAGCGCTGGAACATGCAAAAGCGTCTCAAAATTATGATGACCAGATTGATATTTACAGGAATCTTCACATTTTCTATCGAAAGAACCAGAATTTTGATATGGCCAGAAAATACATCGATGAGGCTGCTGAACTGGCTGAACGTATAGGTAATAACGAGGATCTATTTTCAATTTTTGTAAGTAAATCAGTATTTGAATCAAATTTTATCGGAGATCTCGATGAAGCAGAACAGTATTTAGACCAGGCTGAAGAACGCTTAAAGAAAAGCTCATCCTCAAGATTTAAAATCAGGATTCTAAGCGAACGTGCACAACTGTTAAAGAAGAGACATAAGTATAAAGAAAGTCTGGAACTCGAAACTGAGTTATCAGATCTTGCTTTGAGCCAAAATAATACAAGTTTGGTCCTTGAAAAACTTGTTCAGAGATCTGAGTTACAAATAATCATGGAGAATTTTAAAGAAGCTTCTGAACTTCTCCATGATTTTAAAGCTCATGATATATCTGTAGTGGACTTTTCAATTTTAACGCTCTCCCGAATGTTGATGGCGCAGCTGCACCATCACAAGGGCGAATTTACGGAAGCGGAACAGATCTACCGTGAAACGACAGATATGGTAATGGAGCGGGCTCGATATTCAGCTGATCGCGAGACAGGCTACTGGACCATCGAACAGGAATATATGCAGCTATTTGAGGCCTATGCCGACTTTTTGATGGAGCGCGGGAATACGGATCGAGCCATCCAGCTTCTCGACAGGGTAAAGACGATCAACGACGCCTCTATGCTGCAAAATCCACTCATTACATCTACTGAGCTCACCGAAGAGCAGCTGAGCCGGGATCGTCAAATCACGAAAAAGATGGAACAGCTTCGGCGCAAGCTTTTTGTTGCAACCGGCGATGAACGTCTGGAGCTGAACAACAGGCTTTCGAGGCTGCAGGCTCAAAAGCGTGAGCTGTTTAAGCATCAGCGCGCCATGCCGGCCAATGAGAAAGAGGTATCCATCTGGAGTACGCAACGGCTGCTGAGAAATGATCAAATGCTTCTCCACCTGACCAACGTCAATGGAAATTACTACATCAGCCGCATTACACGATCCTCTGCTGAGATCGATAAGATTGAGATCACCGACAACCTTGAAGGCCTATTCGAGGAGACCATCCACGGAATTGTTAATGGCAATGCAGATCTGACCAAGCTTTACCGTGTGGGACAAATACTGGATATCGGCTCACTATCTGATACTTACAGCTCACTCATTCTTATGCCCGACGGTTACTTTCACCAACTGCCGGTAGATGTACTTCCGGTATCTAAGCCCACATCGTCCCACAGTTACGGGGCAACTACGTACCTTATTGAAAAAATGGACGTCCGCAGGTTGAACCGCCTTAGTGATATCGGTAGCCGCAGCAGAAACAGCGGCGAATTTGAGTATGATTATGCGGGATTCGGCGTATCGGATTTTGAAAACGGATCGACCGAAAGGTCACTTATTTCGCTTCCGCAGGCTCCCGGAGAAGTTCAAGATATCAACAAAAATCTGAACCGGTTTTCCAGGCGTGTCTCGTATATTGAAGAGGAGGCAACGCCCCGGAAATTCCGTCAGATGGCCGGCAAAAGCCGCATTCTTCACATGGCCACACACAGTGAAATTTCAGAAAGCGATCCACTCTTTTCACAACTCCACCTTTTACCCGACGGGAGTACCAACGACTCTAAAAACCAGATTTTTGCCTATGAACTTTTTGACCTGAACCTTAATAATGAATTGGTCATGCTGAATTCCTGTGAATCCGGCGGGGACCGGGCCATCCAGGGCGGCGGTATCATGGGGCTGAGCAGAGCGCTCACCTATGCCGGGGCGCAAAGCCTTGTACTGAACGCATGGTCAGTGAATGATCAATTTGCCGCGGATTTCGCTGAAGAGTTCTATAAGCACATCAACAACGGGGAGTCCAAATCTCGTGCTCTTCAGCTGACTAAGATCGACTTTATAAAGAGCAAGAATGCCAATCCTCATTACTGGGGACCGTATATTTTAAACGGCAACAATCGTCCGTTGATTCAAAAGCCGGGGACCAACCTTGGCAGCTGGATTCTCGCCGCCCTCTTTATTGCTGGTTTTATCCTGGTGTCCAGGTCGCGCCAGTTCTATGCTGCCGCCTGAACCGCTGGTTACCTCCCTCCATTCCTTTTTATTGTCGAGTAGCCAACCAAGGGAAATTTCACCAAACGCTCTCACAGAACCCTACGTGAAGACCTGAATTCGATTCTTAATCAATGATATCGAAAGTCCCCCTTTCTCAAAGTTAGCACCATATGGCACAACAGTATGGGAATACACTGGCTGACAGCACCTTCGGTAAGCTCAACTACCATCTTTACAACGGCATGTAAAAGTACCCTTGCCATAAATAACAAATTACCCTCTACTTCAACGGCACAAGGTCGATTGATAAATAACTTCGGTTATTTGATATTATACTTGTCAGGCTTCCCGTTCAGTCCTCCATCCCAAGTTGCCACAGAAGGCACGTAGGTACACAAAGGATACTAAAAAGCAAGTATGCCCATTATCAGAGATAATCAAAGCTCCAGAGGTGCGACATATCCGTAGCCTCGAAACGGGGCTGGTTTTATCCCTGAACAGGTGAATTTCATTCTTTTTGTCTGTGGTCTGAAGTTTTAAAAAAAATTGTTTTGAAGCCACCCCCCCCTTTTTTTTGCGGAAGTTCAGTTAACAAGGAGGACTTTTATCCCTTCTGTCCCTGAAGGACGGGGAATTGAACTGCTTTTGATCTCATCTCTTGGTCTCGATGGTCATCACGATGCAGAAAAGATCATCACTCTGCGATAGCCGCCGTAAAAAGATGCTAAAACTAAAGCTGATGCTTAAGTGGAGAATTTTTTTGCCTGACATGTTCCTATATCTGGTGCGGTGAGTGTAGATGCTCCCGCACACACAACGCCGGTGCACGAATACCTAAGCCGTTGATCTATTGTTGTGAAAGTGATAGGGGATTGGCAAGAGTCCCCTCGGGAATAAGCACATATTATGGTAAACGACAGATTGTAATACCCAGGCGGCAACAGCGTATCCCGGAAAGCTATACGATCAAATCATATCACGTTCACAGTGTCCCTGTCAAAAAAAAAGCAGCCCCTGTGTAAGGAGCTGCCTGTGGATGTATTAAATGAAGGTTGTGAGGTTATCTTGCAGATAGTGCCCTGATATAGCTTTGAGCAACGCGGCTGTATGCACCGTTCAGCTCAAATGCTTTTTCAAGTGTGTCTTTTGCTTCCGTTAGACGATTAATTTGGAAATACGCATTCCCGAGATACCAGTAGTTCCGTTCACGAAGTATCAGGTCATCATACTCCAGTTCAAGAGCAGATTCAAATTGCTTGATTGCATCCTTAAATTGTCCGGAATTATACAGTATAGACCCTGATGTAACCAGGAGTTCTGCGCGTTCATGGTCGGAATTTGTGGTTTCAAGCTCATTTTTCAATAACTCAAGAGCCTCACTGACGTCCCCCATGTTAGCAGCAGATATTGCCTTCCGCACAACTTCCGAATCAACCGATTCAGTTGCTGAACCGTCAGCGGATCTGTAGTAGTCAAGCTCAATTGAAGCAACCGGCTCTACCATCTCATTTGATCCTGTACTCAAATTAAAGATAGTAGCAGCTCCTACCATCAGCAAAATAGCTGCCGCAGCGGAGAGCCAAACCTGCCTGTTGGATCCAAAATTGTCCGTTCCGGTATCCTCTTCTTTTTCTTCCGCTACTTTTTTCAGATTCACTGCGCTTTTTAAGTAGTCGTGGTAGTACTCATTGTCGATAAGCTCTGCCCAGAGATCATCCACTTCCTGGGGACTTAACCTCCCTTCCACGTATAGTTCTATTTTTCGTTCAAGTTCCCTGTTGCGATTGCTCTCAATCATATTCGTTATCGTGTTATGAGTTCTAATTCCTGGTTTCGAGAAACTGTTTTATGAAAAGAAAGATAAATCTTTTTCCCACGTTTAATTTCTTTTCGCTTCAATAGCGATGACGTTCCCTACAGGCCCTTGTCTTTCGCTCTCTTCGCGTGTATACAAGAGTAATTCAGGCACTCAATGTTACATTAAAAAATCTTAATATTTTAGCATCCACTGCTACACCATCAACGGTGCATCAGTGATGCGCTGAAGGGTAAAGTTGTGTACTTTTATTGTCAACAGATTAAGTTCAACGAACATATTGTCCATGAAATCCGTCAGCCACACCTTCTTTACACTTACATATCTATTTCTGATTACATCAATTTTCTATTCGGGATGTGCTAACCCGGATAATGCCCACTTGACACTTGAACAAAAAGCCGGGCAGCTTCTGATGGTCGGCTTCAAAGGGCTTGAGCTTGCCGATAGCTCTCATGTTGTTCGTGATATTGAACAATATAACCTTGGAGGCGTTATTTTGTTTAGCTACGATGTCCCGACAGATTCACCGGTCCGCAATATCGCCTCACCCCGACAGGTGCAAAAGCTTACAAACGATCTGCAGGCAACCTCGGATACTCCCCTCTTTATTGCGGTTGACCAGGAAGGGGGCCGGGTTGCCCGCCTGTCCCCTGATCACGGCTTTCCCGGTACGGTTTCGGCAGAGTACCTGGGGGAATTAAATATCCCCGACACAACGCGTGAATACGCAATAGAACAGTCAACACTCATTGACAGCCTTGGGTTTAATGTCAACTTTGCGCCGGTCGTTGATCTCAACATTAATCCGGAAAACCCTGTCATCGGCCGGCTGGAACGGAGTTTTAGTGCCGATCCGGATATTGTTACTCAACACGCCGGGATTGTCATTGAAGAGCATAAAAACCAGAATGTGCTGCCTGTACTTAAACACTTTCCAGGCCACGGCAGCGCCTGGAACGACTCTCACGTTGGTATGGCCGATGTGAGTGACACCTGGCAAGAAATCGAGCTGGAGCCATACCGCCGGCTGATCGCATCAAAGAATCAATTTGCGGTTATGACTGCACATGTACTAAACGAAAATCTGGACCCAGAGTTGCCGGCCACTCTCTCGGAAGAGATTCAAGATGGACTGTTGAGGGATTCGCTGGGCTTCGATGGACTTCTCTTTTCCGACGATATGCAGATGGAAGCGATCCGGTCATTCTATGGCCTTGAGTTTGCCATCGAACACGCCCTGAATGCCGGCGTAGATATGCTTGTCTTTGGTAACAACTCCGTCTACCAGCCCGATATCGTGCCGAATGCGGTGCAAATTATTGTAGCCCTTGTGGAAGAAGGCGCAGTTTCTGAAGAAAGAATTAATGTAGCTTACGAAAGAGTTATGGAGACAAAGCGTCAGCTTGGGTTGGGTGATTGAGAAGTACTTAGACATGGCATTTTCTCTTACGCAAGGTGCAAGGTGCAAGGTGCAAGGTTGT